>NZ_MKIE01000012.1 GCF_001855385.1 Andreesenia angusta
CCCGTAACCTGTCGGATCACCGGAAAGGACCCGTAAAGTGATAATGATTATCATCTACATATCACAACGTGCGTGGAGGCCATCAAACCACGTCAAATAATCAATTATGACGCAGGTATCGTATTAATTGATCTGCATCAACTTAACGTAAAAACAACTTCAGACAATACAAATCAGCGACACTGAATACGGGGCAACCTCATGTCAACGAAGAACAGAACCCGCAGAACAACAACCCGCAACATCCGCTTTCCTAACCAAATGATTGAACAAATTAACATCGCTCTTGAGCAAAAAGGGTCCGGGAATTTCTCAGCCTGGGTCATTGAAGCCTGCCGTCGGAGACTAACGTCAGAAAAGAGAGCATATACATCAATTAAAAGTGATGAAGAATGAACATCCCGCGTTCTTCCCTCCGAACAGGACGATATTGTAAATTCACTTAATTACGAGGGCATTGCAGTAATTGAGTTGCAGTTTTACCACTTTCCTGACAGTGACAGACTGCGTGTTGGCTCTGTCACAGACTAAATAGTTTGAATGATTAGCAGTTATGGTGATCAGTCAACCACCAGGGAATAATCCTTCATATTATTATCGTGCTTCACCAACGCTGCCTCAATTGCTCTGAATGCTTCCAGAGACACCTTATGTTCTATACATGCAATTACAACATCAGGGTAACTCATAGAAATGGTGCTATTAAGCATATTTTTTACACGAATCAGATCCACGGAGGGATCATCAGCAGATTGTTCTTTATTCATTTTGTCGCTCCATGCGCTTGCTCTTCATCTAGCGGTTAAAATATTACTTCAAATCTTTCTGTATGAAGATTTGAGCACGTTGGCCTTACATACATCTGTCGGTTGTATTTCCCTCCAGAATGCCAGCAGGACCGCACTTTGTTACGCAACCAATACTATTAAGTGAAAACATTCCTAATATTTGACATAAATCATCAACAAAACACAAGGAGGTCAGACCAGATTGAAACGATAAAAACGATAATGCAAACTACGCGCCCTCGTATCACATGGAAGGTTTTACCAATGGCTCAGGTTGCCATTTTTAAAGAAATATTCGATCAAGTGCGAAAAGATTTAGACTGTGAATTGTTTTATTCTGAACTAAAACGTCACAACGTCTCACATTATATTTACTATCTAGCCACAGATAATATTCACATCGTGTTAGAAAACGATAACACCGTGTTAATAAAAGGACTTAAAAAGGTTGTAAATGTTAAATTCTCAAGAAACACGCATCTTATAGAAACGTCCTATGATAGGTTGAAATCAAGAGAAATCACATTTCAGCAATACAGGGAAAATCTTGCTAAAGCAGGAGTTTTCCGATGGGTTACAAATATCCATGAACATAAAAGATATTACTATACCTTTGATAATTCATTACTATTTACTGAGAGCATTCAGAACACTACACAAATCTTTCCACGCTAAATCATAACGTCCGGTTTCTTCCGTGTCAGCACCGGGGCGTTGGCATAATGCAATACGTGTACGCGCTAAACCCTGTGTGCATCGTTTTAATTATTCCCGGACACTCCCGCAGAGAAGTTCCCCGTCAGGGCTGTGGACATAGTTAATCCGGGAATACAATGACGATTCATCGCACCTGACATACATTAATAAATATTAACAATATGAAATTTCAACTCATTGTTTAGGGTTTGTTTAATTTTCTACACATACGATTCTGCGAACTTCAAAAAGCATCGGGAATAACACCATGAAAAAAATGCTACTCGCTACTGCGCTGGCCCTGCTTATTACAGGATGTGCTCAACAGACGTTTACTGTTCAAAACAAACCGGCAGCAGTAGCACCAAAGGAAACCATCACCCATCATTTCTTCGTTTCTGGAATTGGGCAGAAGAAAACTGTCGATGCAGCCAAAATTTGTGGCGGCGCAGAAAATGTTGTTAAAACAGAAACCCAGCAAACATTCGTAAATGGATTGCTCGGTTTTATTACTTTAGGCATTTATACTCCGCTGGAAGCGCGTGTGTATTGCTCACAATAATTGCATGAGTTGCCCATCGATATGGGCAACTCTATCTGCACTGCTCATTAATATACTTCTGGGTTCCTTCCAGTTGTTTTTGCATAGTGATCAGCCTCTCTCTGAGGGTGAAATAATCCCGTTCAGCGGTGTCTGCCAGTCGGGGGGAGGCTGCATTATCCACGCCGGAGGCGGTGGTGGCTTCACGCACTGACTGACAGACTGCTTTGATGTGCAACCGACGACGACCAGCGGCAACATCATCACGCAGAGCATCATTTTCAGCTTTAGCATCAGCTAACTCCTTCGTGTATTTTGCATCGAGCGCAGCAACATCACGCTGACGCATCTGCATGTCAGTAATTGCCGCGTTCGCCAGCTTCAGTTCTCTGGCATTTTTGTCGCGCTGGGCTTTGTAGGTAATGGCGTTATCACGGTAATGATTAACAGCCCATGACAGGCAGACGATGATGCAGATAACCAGAGCGGAGATAATCGCGGTGACTCTGCTCATACATCAATCTCTCTGACCGTTCCGCCCGCTTCTTTGAATTTTGCAATCAGGCTGTCAGCCTTATGCTCGAACTGACCATAACCAGCGCCCGGCAGTGAAGCCCAGATATTGCTGCAACGGTCGATTGCCTGACGGATATCACCACGATCAATCATAGGTAAAGCGCCACGCTCCTTAATCTGCTGCAATGCCACAGCGTCCTGACTTTTCGGAGAGAAGTCTTTCAGGCCAAGCTGCTTGCGGTAGGCATCCCACCAACGGGAAAGAAGCTGGTAGCGTCCGGCGCCTGTTGATTTGAGTTTTGGGTTTAGCGTGACAAGTTTGCGAGGGTGATCGGAGTAATCAGTAAATAGCTCTCCGCCTACAATGACGTCATAACCATGATTTCTGGTTTTCTGACGTCCGTTATCAGTTCCCTCCGACCACGCCAGCATATCGAGGAACGCCTTACGTTGATTATTGATTTCTACCATCTTCTACTCCGGCTTTTTTAGCAGCGAAGCGTTTGATAAGCGAACCAATCGAGTCAGTACCGATGTAGCCGATAAACACGCTCGTTATATAAGCGAGATTGCTACTTAGTCCGGCGAAGTCGAGAAGGTCACGAATGAACTAGGCGATAATGGCGCACATCGTTGCGTCGATTACTGTTTTTGTAAACGCACCGCCATTATATCTGCCGCGAAGGTACGCCATTGCAAACGCAAGGATTGCCCCGATGCCTTGTTCCTTTGCCGCGAGAATGGCGGCCAACAGGTCATGTTTTTCTGGCATCTTCATGTCTTACCCCCAATAAGGGGATTTGCTCTATTTAATTAGGAATAAGGTCGATTACTGATAGAACAAATCCAGGCTACTGTGTTTAGTAATCAGATTTGTTCGTGACCGATATGCACGGGCAAAACGGCAGGAGGTTGTTAGCGCGACCTCCTGCCACCCGCTTTCACGAAGGTCATGTGTAAAAGGCCGCAGCGTAACTATTACTAATGAATTCAGGACAGACAGTGGCTACGGCTCAGTTTGGGTTGTGCTGTTGCTGGGCGGCGATGACGCCTGTACGCATTTGGTGATCCGGTTCTGCTTCCGGTATTCGCTTAATTCAGCACAACGGAAAGAGCACTGGCTAACCAGGCTCGCCGACTCTTCACGATTATCGACTCAATGCTCTTACCTGTTGTGCAGATATAAAAAATCCCGAAACCGTTATGCAGGCTCTAACTATTACCTGCGAACTGTTTCGGGATTGCATTTTGCAGACCTCTCTGCCTGCGATGGTTGGAGTTCCAGACGATACGTCGAAGTGACCAACTAGGCGGAATCGGTAGTAAGCGCCGCCTCTTTTCATCTCACTACCACAACGAGCGAATTAACCCATCGTTGAGTCAAATTTACCCAATTTTATTCAATAAGTCAATATCATGCCGTTAATATGTTGCCATCCGTGGCAATCATGCTGCTAACGTGTGACCGCATTCAAAATGTTGTCTGCGATTGACTCTTCTTTGTGGCATTGCACCACCAGAGCGTCATACAGCGGCTTAACAGTGCGTGACCAGGTGGGTTGGGTAAGGTTTGGGATTAGCATCGTCACAGCGCGATATGCTGCGCTTGCTGGCATCCTTGAATAGCCGACGCCTTTGCATCTTCCGCACTCTTTCTCGACAACTCTCCCCCACAGCTCTGTTTTGGCAATATCAACCGCACGGCCTGTACCATGGCAATCTCTGCATCTTGCCCCCGGCGTCGCGGCACTACGGCAATAATCCGCATAAGCGAATGTTGCGAGCACTTGCAGTACCTTTGCCTTAGTATTTCCTTCAAGCTTTGCCACACCACGGTATTTCCCCGATACCTTGTGTGCAAATTGCATCAGATAGTTGATAGCCTTTTGTTTGTCGTTCTGGCTGAGTTCGTGCTTACCGCAGAATGCAGCCATACCGAATCCGGCTTGTGATTGCGCCATCCCCATAGCAGCCATCACATCAGTACCGGAAAGAGAGTCAGAAGCCGTGGCCCGTGGTGAGTCGCTCATCATCGGGCTTTTTGGCGAATGAAATTTAGCTACGCTTTCGAGTCTCATGCGCCTTCTCCCTGTACCTGAATCAATGTTAGGTTTCCGCAGAACACTGCGCCGGTATCGATATACATTTGGTTGGCAAACTTGAGTGGTTTCACTGCTGGCGTATGACCAAAGATGAACGTGTCCGCGCCTTTGATTTCTTTCACGATCCCGTTTTGTGAGTTGCTGATTCGTTCGCGGTTCCAGATTACCTGCTGATGATCAACTGGCTTTCCAAACTCGTATTCGTCAAAGGGATAATCGGCGTGGCAGATAACATATTTTTTATCTTTGCTCACCAGTTCGATGATTAACGGAAGTTCATCTGCTTTATGGGCAAGAGCTTTAGCCAGAATTTCTTTGTCGTAATCGAGATTAAAGAACCAGCCACCGCCATTAAGCAGCCAGTGATTAACGTTTCCACGCTCTGATAAGCCATCAATCATCATTTGCTCATGGTTTCCACGTACAGCTCTGAACCAGGGGAATGTGATTAATTCCAGGCATTCAACGTTCTCTGCACCACGATCAACCAAATCGCCCACCGAGATAAGCAGGTCTTTTTTGTTGTCGAATCCAATCGTATCCAGTTTGTTCATCAGGTTCGTGTAGCATCCGTGCAGATCGCCAACTACCCAAATATTTCGGTATTTGCTGCCATCAATTTTTTCGTAATAGCGCATCTCTTTCACTCCATCCGCGATGAACCATGAGAACGTCGTTGACGATGGCGTGCATTTTCCCGTCTTTATCATCAACGTATTTTCTGACCGTACCGCGACTACATTTCAGTCTGCGTGCTACTTCTGTCTGATTTCCGTATGTTTCAACGAGCATGTCTGGAATGGTTTTTACTGAGAACGTCATGCGGCCTCACTTCTGCTATTTCGCAGGTCTTTGAGTTTCTGTTGGTACTCTGCCTTGATCGCCTTGCACTCTTCGATAGTCCAGCGATGGCGGTTATGGTTTGATTCGATTTCGTCTACTGCTTCCTGCCCGATGCGGCTAATCAGTTCGACGCGATACGGAACGAGATTTCCGCTTTTGTGCTGGTTGCACACCACGCATTGCTTGTGAATATTGCGTTCATTAAATCGGAGTTGAGGTGCCGCAGCAGTTGTCCGGTAATGTCCGGCATCCCACTGAGCAGACGTGAGCGTTCCGCACGAGATACATGGTAAGTCGCGGTCTCTTTCTCTGATGAAGGCGTTTACGGCTTGTTGGGCTTGTTTAATCCAGTAACTGCGGGGCTTTAAGGCGAGTTTTCGAATCTTAAGTTTATCTTTCTGTTTCTGCTCCTCTCGTCGTCGTTTCTTCTCTGCTGCTTTTTCCGCTTTTTCGCGTTCTTTACTTCGTCGTTCGAGTGCTATCTTGGTTCCACACTCTGGAGAGCACCACCACTGATTAGCGAATGCAGGGTGAAACCATTCCCGGCATTCATCGTTTTTACATCGTCTTCGCGCTGGTTTAGCCATCATCTTCTTCCTCGTGCATCGAGCTATTCGGATCGCTCATCAGTTCTGCGCAGCAGTGCTCACACACGTGAACTTCCAGCACATGCAGCTTCTGACCGCAGTTAGCGCACGTTAAAGCTCGCTCGACGCTTTCTTGTTCGTAACTTCGATTTTGGTCAATCACCTTGTTTTCCTCGCACGACGTCTTAGCCACCGGATATCCCACAGGTGAGCCGTGTAGTTGAAGGTTTTTACGTCAGATTCTTTTGGGATTGGCTTGGGTTTATTTCTGGTGCGTTTCGTTGGAAGGTATTTGCAGTTTTCGCAGATTATGTCGGTGATACTTCGTCGCTGTCTCGCCACACGTCCTCCTTTTCCTGCGGTAGTGGTAACACCCCTGTTGGTGTTCTTTCACACCGGAGACACCATCGATTCCAGTAAGGTTGATTTGGTCGGAAGCGGTTATCTTCTTTGCATTCACCGCACCGATAACATCGCATCATGCAGCTTCCCTCCCGAAGTCGAAATCAAGCTGCCCTCCAAATATTTCGCATGACTCAGAACAAGAGCCGGTATCGAATCTTTTAGCTCGTACCATGTCCTGATACAGGGCTTGATAATCATTTTCTGAATACATTTTCGCGATACCGTCCAGCGACATTCTTCCTCGGTACATAATCTCCTTTGGCGTTTCCCGATGTCCGTCACGCACATGGGATCCCGTGATGACCTCATTAAAAACACGCTGCAATCCCTCCTCATCTTTGCAGGCAAGTCCGATTTTTTGCGTTGATTTTTTAATGCAGAATATGCAGTTACCGAGATGTTCCGGTATTTGCAAATCGAATGGTTGTTGCTTCCACCATGCGAGGATATCTTCCTTCTCAAAGTCTGACAGTTCAGCAAGATATCTGATTCCAGGCTTTGGCTTTAGCCGCTTCGGTTCATCAGCTCTGATGCCAATCCACGTGGTGTAATTCCCTCGCCCGAAATGGTCATCACAGTATTTGGTGAAGGGAACGAGTTTTAATCTGTCAGTGCAGAACGCGCCGCCGACGTATGGAGTGCCATATTTCTTTACCATATCGATAAATGGCTTCAGAACAGGCATTCGCGTCTGAATATCCTTTGGTTCCCATACCGTATAACCATTTGGCTGTCCAAGCTCCGGGTTGATATCAACCTGCAATACGGTGAGCGGTATATCCCAGAACTTCACAACTTCCCTGACAAACCGATATGTCATTGGATGTTCACAACCTGTATCCATGAAAACGTAATGCACGTCTTTACCTGCCCGTCGCTTTTGCTCCATTAGCCAGAGCAAATATGCTGACGTCCTGCCACCGGAGAAACTAACGACATTTATCATGCAGCCCTGTCTCCCCATCTCGCTTTCCACTCCAGAGCCAGTCTCGCTTCGTCTGACCACTTAACGCCACGCTCTGTACCGAATGCCTGTATAAGCTCTAATAGCTCCGCAAATTCGCCTACACGCATCCTGCTGGTTGACTGGCCTATTACCACAAAGCCATTCCCGGCAAGGTTAGGAACAACATCCTGCTGCTTTAATGCTGCGGTAAACACACACTTCCAGCTTTCTGCATCCAGCCAGCGACCATGCCATTCAACCTGACGAGAGACGTCACCTAAGCAGGCCCATAGCTTCCTGTTTTGGTCTAAGCTGCGGTTGCGTTCCTGAATGGTTACTACGATTGGTTTGGTTGGGTCTGGAAGGATTTGCTGTACTGCGTGAATAGCGTTTTGCTGATGTGCTGGAGATCGAATTTCAAAGGTTAGTTTTTTCATGACTTCCCTCTCCCCCAAATAAAAAGGCCTGCGATTACCAGCAGGCCTGTTATTAGCTCAGTAATGTAGATGGTCATCTTTTAACTCCATATACCGCCAATACCCGTTTCATCGCGGCACTCTGGCGACACTCCTTAAAAACCAGGTTCGTGCTCATCTTTCCTTCCCGTTCTTCCCTGGTAGCAAACCGGTAATACACCGTTCGCCAGACCTTACCTTCGATAACCAGAAGACCTGCCCGTGCCATTTTAGCCGCGGCCTGATTTATGCTGGTTACTGTTGCGCCTGTTAGCGCGGCAACGTCCGGCGCACAGAAGCTATTATGCGTCCCCAGGTAATGAATAATTGCCTCTTTGCCCGTCATACACTTGCTCCTTTCAGTCCGAACTTAGCTTTGATTTCTGCGATCTTCGCCAGAGCCTGTGCACGATTTAGAGGTCTACCGCCCATGACAGGAAGTTGTTTTACTGGTTCAGGGATCGCCTCACCACGGTTAATTCTCGCAGTCATATGGACAAGCTCATCTGCGGCCTTACGGCGTAATTCCGCATCAGTAAGCGCATTGGCCCGCATGTTCTGATACAGGTTGGTAACCAGCCAGTAGTGCGCGTTTGATTTCCACGGATAAGACTCCGCATCCGGATACAGGCCTCGCTTCCGGCAATACTCGTAAACCATATCAACCAGCTCGCTGACGTTTGGCAGTCCGGCGGTAACGGATGCTTCTTCCCGGCACCATGCAACAAACTGCCCGGGTGATGGCAGAAATGGTCGATTCTGCCGACGGGCTACGCGCATTCCTGCGTTAACCTGTTCCATCGTGGTGATCCCGTTTTCCCGAAAAGCCAGAACCCACTGGCGACGGATTTCGTTCACTTCGTTCTGGTCACGGTTAGCCAGGCTCGCCGGGAAAGTTGCCAGTAACTGGCTGAACACACCGTTGATGATCTGCGCTACCTGCTGTACCTGCGGCTTTTCGTCGTACTGTTCCGGCATGTTGTTGGCGATCCGACGCATCTGCTCACGGTCAAAGTTAACCATCTGTGCGGCGATGTTTTTCATAGATCCACCCCGTAAATCCAGTCTGTGTTTGTCAGGTCGAGTTTTGGTTTGCTGGCTGTCACGCCTGCCTGTTGCTTGTTACGGTTGATTTCGAGTTGGGTCCACTTATCGCGGAGTTTGGCCGGGCTCAGCACGTTACCGGACCAGAAGTTGTCCTGGCATGCCCAGCGGAACAGCACACACATGTCGCGGTGGTTACGTCCGTCACGTTCACGCATCAGGCGGATATCGTTAGCCCACCCAGCAAAATTCGGTTTTCTGGCTGATGGTGCGATAGTCTTCACCATGTCAAACATCCACTCTGCGGCGGTCAGGTCTTCTGCTGTCCCCCACTTGCTGCCGCTCTGAATTGCAGCATCCGGTTTCACCACAGAAAGGTCGTTTTCTGGCTGGTCAGAGGATTCGCCAGAATTCTCTGACGAATAATCTTTTCTTTTTTCTTTTGTAATAGTGTCTTTTGTGTCCCCCTGTTTTGAGGGATAGCAATCCCCCAATTTGAGGGATGTTTTATCCCTCGTTTTAGGGGATTTTCCCTCGTTTTGAGGGATGCACCATTCTGAGATGTTTTTATTTGGTCCAAACATGCCGCCTTGCTGCTTGATAATATTCATTCTGACGAGTTCTAACTTGGCTTCATTGCACCGTTTGACAGGTAACTTTGTAATCTCGCTAAGTTGAGAATCGGTGATTCTGTCCATTGGTTTATTCCACCCATAGGTTTTACGCAGAATGGCAAGCAGCACTTTAAACTGTCGCTTGGTCAGATCTGCGCCCGAATAAGCCTCAAGCAGCATATTTGATAGTCTGGCGTAACCATCATCGAGATCTGCCACATTACGCTCCTGTCCGGCAAAGTTACCTCTGCCGAAGTTGAGTATTTTTGCTGTATTTGTCATAATGACTCCTGTTGATAGATCCAGTAATGACCTCAGAACTCCATCTGGATTTGTTCAGAACGCTCGGTTGCCGCCGGGCGTTTTTTATTGGTGAGAATCGCAGCAACTTGTCGCGCCAATCGAGCCATGTCGTCGTCAACGACCCCCCATTCAAGAACAGCAAGCAGCATTGAGAACTTTGGAATCCAGTCCCTCTTCCACCTGCTGATCTGCGACTTATCAACGCCCACAGCTTCCGCTGTCTTCTCAGTTCCAAGCATTGCGATTTTGTTAAGCAACGCACTCTCGATTCGTAGAGCCTCGTTGCGTTTGTTTGCACGAACCATATGTAAGTATTTCCTTAGATAACAATTGATTGAATGTATGCAAATAAATGCATACACCATAGGTGTGGTTTAATTTGATGCCCTTTTTCAGGGCTGGAATGTGTAAGAGCGGGGTTATTTATGCTGTTGTTTTTTTGTTACTCGGGAAGGGCTTTACCTCTTCCGCATAAACGCTTCCATCAGCGTTTATAGTTAAAAAAATCTTTCGGCCTGCATGAATGGCCTTGTTGATCGCGCTTTGATATACGCCGAGATCTTTAGCTGTCTTGGTTTGCCCAAAGCGCATTGCATAATCTTTCAGGGTTATGCGTTGTTCCATACAACCTCCTTAGTACATGCAACCATTATCACCGCCAGAGGTAAAATAGTCAACACGCACGGTGTTAGATATTTATCCCTTGCGGTGATAGATTTAACGTATGAGCACAAAAAAGAAACCATTAACACAAGAGCAGCTTGAGGACGCACGTCGCCTTAAAGCAATTTATGAAAAAAAGAAAAATGAACTTGGCTTATCCCAGGAATCTGTCGCAGACAAGATGGGGATGGGGCAGTCAGGCGTTGGTGCTTTATTTAATGGCATCAATGCATTAAATGCTTATAACGCCGCATTGCTTACAAAAATTCTCAAAGTTAGCGTTGAAGAATTTAGCCCTTCAATCGCCAGAGAAATCTACGAGATGTATGAAGCGGTTAGTATGCAGCCGTCACTTAGAAGTGAGTATGAGTACCCTGTTTTTTCTCATGTTCAGGCAGGGATGTTCTCACCTAAGCTTAGAACCTTTACCAAAGGTGATGCGGAGAGATGGGTAAGCACAACCAAAAAAGCCAGTGATTCTGCATTCTGGCTTGAGGTTGAAGGTAATTCCATGACCGCACCAACAGGCTCCAAGCCAAGCTTTCCTGACGGAATGTTAATTCTCGTTGACCCTGAGCAGGCTGTTGAGCCAGGTGATTTCTGCATAGCCAGACTTGGGGGTGATGAGTTTACCTTCAAGAAACTGATCAGGGATAGCGGTCAGGTGTTTTTACAACCACTAAACCCACAGTACCCAATGATCCCATGCAATGAGAGTTGTTCCGTTGTGGGGAAAGTTATCGCTAGTCAGTGGCCTGAAGAGACGTTTGGCTGATCGGCAAGGTGTTCTGGTCGGCGCATAGCTGATAACAATTGAGCAAGAATCTTCATCGAATTAGGGGAATTTTCACTCCCCTCAGAACATAACATAGTAAATGGATTGAATTATGAAGAATGGTTTTTATGCGACTTACCGCAGCAAAAATAAAGGGAAAGATAAGCGCTCAATAAACCTGTCTGTTTTCCTTAATTCTCTGCTGGCTGATAATCATCACCTGCAGGTTGGCTCCAATTATTTGTATATTCATAAAATCGATGGAAAAACTTTTCTCTTTACCAAAACAAATGACAAGAGTCTGGTTCAGAAGATAAATCGCTCTAAAGCTTCAGTTGAAGATATTAAGAACAGCCTCGCAGATGACGAATCATTGGGATTCCCATCTTTTTTGTTTGTTGAAGGCGACACCATTGGTTTTGCCAGAACTGTTTTCGGGCCGACCACATCCGATCTGACAGATTTTTTAATCGGGAAAGGAATGTCATTAAGCAGTGGAGAGCGCGTTCAGATAGAGCCACTGATGAGGGGAACCACCAAAGACGATGTTATGCATATGCATTTCATCGGCCGAACAACGGTGAAGGTAGAAGCCAAGCTACCTGTATTTGGCGATATATTAAAGGTCTTAGGGGCAACAGATATTGAAGGGGAGCTTTTTGACTCATTGGATATAGTCATTAAGCCAAAATTTAAAAGGGATATAAAAAAGGTTGCCAAGGATATTATTTTTAACCCGTCACCTCAATTTTCAGACATTAGCCTGCGGGCAAAAGATGAGGCCGGAGATATTTTAACAGAACATTATCTATCAGAAAAAGGCCATCTCTCAGCGCCTCTGAACAAGGTCACCAATGCTGAGATAGCTGAAGAGATGGCATATTGCTACGCAAGAATGAAAAGTGATATACTGGAATGTTTTAAAAGGCAGGTGGGCAAAGTTAAGGATTAATTATCAGGAGTAATTATGCGGAACAGAATCATGCCTGGTGTTTACATAGTAATAATTCCTTACGTTATCGTAAGCATTTGCTATCTCCTTTTCCGCCACTACATTCCTGGTGTTTCTTTTTCAGCTCATAGAGATGGTCTTGGGGCGACATTGTCATCATATGCAGGAACCATGATTGCAATCCTGATTGCTGCCTTGACGTTTCTAATCGGAAGCAGAACGCGCCGACTGGCCAAGATTAGAGAGTATGGGTATATGACATCGGTAGTTATTGTCTATGCCCTTAGTTTTGTTGAGCTTGGAGCTTTGTTTTTCTGCGGGTTATTGCTTCTTTCCAGCATAAGCGGCTACATGATACCCACTATCGCCATCGGCATTGCCTCTGCATCGTTCATTCATATATGCATCCTTGTTTTCCAACTATATAATTTGACCAGAGAACAAGAATAACCCGGCCTCAGCGCCGGGTTTTCTTTGCCTCACGATCGCCCCCAAAACACATAACCAATTGTATTTATTGAAAAATAAATAGATACAACTCACTAAACATAGCAATTCAGATCTCTCACCTACCAAACAATGCCCCCCTGCAAAAAATAAATTCATATAAAAAACATACAGATAACCATCTGCGGTGATAAATTATCTCTGGCGGTGTTGACATAAATACCACTGGCGGTGATACTGAGCACATCAGCAGGACGCACTGACCACCATGAAGGTGACGCTCTTAAAAATTAAGCCCTGAAGAAGGGCAGCATTCAAAGCAGAAGGCTTTGGGGTGTGTGATACGAAACGAAGCATTGGCCGTAAGTGCGATTCCGGATTAGCTGCCAATGTGCCAATCGCGGGGGGTTTTCGTTCAGGACTACAACTGCCACACACCACCAAAGCTAACTGACAGGAGAATCCAGATGGATGCACAAACACGCCGCCGCGAACGTCGCGCAGAGAAACAGGCTCAATGGAAAGCAGCAAATCCCCTGTTGGTTGGGGTAAGCGCAAAACCAGTTAACCGCCCTATTCTCTCGCTGAATCGCAAACCGAAATCACGAGTAGAAAGCGCACTAAATCCGATAGACCTTACAGTGCTGGCTGAATACCACAAACAGATTGAAAGCAACCTGCAACGTATTGAGCGCAAGAATCAGCGCACATGGTACAGCAAGCCTGGCGAACGCGGCATAACATGCAGTGGACGCCAGAAAATTAAGGGAAAATCGATTCCTCTTATCTAGTTACTTAGATATTGGCCTTGGCTTTATCTCAATATTATATGGATCATAGCTGGCAACTAATTCAGTCCAGTAAATATCCTCAATAGGGAATAATATATGCTTTCCATTCCATCGGGAAAAAGTTTTGTTCAACACACCAAGCTCAATCAACTCACTAATGTATGGGAATTGTTTTGATGTAACCACATACTTCCTGCCTTCATTAAGGGCTGCGCACAAAACCATAGATTGCTCTTCTGTAAGGTTTTGAATTACTGATCGCACTTTATCGTTTTGCATCTTAATGCGTTTTCTTAGCTTAAATCGCTTATATCTGGCGCTGGCAATAGCTGATAATCGATGCACATTAATTGCTAGCGAAAATGCAAGAGCAAAGACGAAAACATGCCACACATGAGGAATACCGATTCTCTCATTAACATATTCAGGCCAGTTATCTGGGCTTAAAAGCAGAAGTCCAACCCAGATAACGATCATATACATGGTTCTCTCCAGAGGTTCATTACTGAACACTCGTCCGAGAATAACGAGTGGATCCATTTCTATACTCATCAAACTGTAGGGGTTGTAATAGTTTATCCGATTTCTCGCTGTAGGGGTACACGAGAACCACCGAGCCTGATGTGGTTAAAAGACAGGCACAATCTTTACTACCGCAATCCACTATTTAAGGTGATATATGGAAGAAGAATTTGAAGAGTTCGAAGAGCATCCTCAGGATGTGATGGAACAATACCAGGACTATCCGTATGACTACGACTATTGATAAAAATCAATGGTGTGGACAATTCAAGCGATGCAATGGATGCAAGCTGCAATCGGAATGCATGGTTAAGCCTGAAGAAATGTTTCCTGTAATGGAAGATGGGAAATATGTCGATAAATGGGCAATACGAACGACGGCAATGATTGCCAGAGAACTTGGTAAACAGAACAACAAAGCTGCCTGATAGTGGCCTTTATTTTTGGCATAAATAACAGAATAAACACTGCACTGTGTATTCATTCCAACGAGTGAATACACGGAGCAATGTCGCTCGTAACTAAACAGGAGCCGACTTGTTCTGATTATTGGAAATCTTCTTTGCCCTCCAGTGTGAGGGCGATTTTTTATCTGTGAGGATATGAACAGATGTCAAACATCAAAAAATACATCATTGATTACGACTGGAAAGCATCAATAGAAATTGAAATCGACCATGACGTAATGACAGAGGAAAAACTTCACCAGATTAATAATTTCTGGTCAGACTCTGAATACCGACTCAATAAACACGGCTCTGTATTAAATGCTGTATTAATCATGCTGGCGCAACATGCTCTGCTTATAGCAATTTCAAGCGACTTAAATGCATATGGTGTTGTGTGTGAGTTCGACTGGAATGATGGAAATGGTCAGGAAGGATGGCCTCCAATGGATGGTAGCGAAGGAATAAGAATTACCGATATCGATACATCAGGAATATTTGATTCAGATGATATGACTATCAAGGCCGCCTGAGTGCGGTTTTACCGCATACCAATAACGCTTCACTCGAGGCGTTTTTCGTTATGTATAAATAAGGAGCACACCATGCAATATGCCATTGCAGGGTGGCCTGTTGCTGGCTGCCCTTCCGAATCTTTACTTGAACGAATCACCCGTAAATTACGTGACGGATGGAAACGCCTTATCGACATACTTAATCAGCCAGGAGTCCCAAAGAATGGATCAAACACTTATGGCTATCCAGACTAAATTCACTATCGCCACTTTTATTGGCGATGAAAAGATGTTTCGTGAAGCCGTCGACGCTTATAAAAAATGGATATTAATACTGAAACTGAGATCAAGCAAAAGCATTCACTAACCCCCTTTCCTGTTTTCCTAATCAGCCCGGCATTTCGCGGGCGATATTTTCACAGCTATTTCAGGAGTTCAGCCATGAACGCTTATTACATTCAGGATCGTCTTGAGGCTCAGAGCTGGGCGCGTCACTACCAGCAGCTCGCCCGTGAAGAGAAAGAGGCAGAACTGGCAGACGACATGGAAAAAGGCCTGCCCCAGCACCTGTTTGAATCGCTATGCATCGATCATTTGCAACGCCACGGGGCCAGCAAAAAATCCATTACCCGTGCGTTTGATGACGATGTTGAGTTTCAGGAGCGCATGGCAGAACACATCCGGTACATGGTTGAAACCATTGCTCACCACCAGGTTGATATTGATTCAGAGGTATAAAACGAATGAGTACTGCACTCGCAACGCTGGCTGGGAAGCTGGCTGAACGTGTCGGCATGGATTCTGTCGACCCACAGGAACTGATCACCACTCTTCGCCAGACGGCATTTAAAGGTGATGCCAGCGATGCGCAGTTCATCGCATTACTGATCGTTGCCAACCAGTACGGCCTTAATCCGTGGACGAAAGAAATTTACGCCTTTCCTGATAAGCAGAATGGCATCGTTCCGGTGGTGGGCGTTGATGGCTGGTCCCGCATCATCAATGAAAACCAGCAGTTTGATGGCATGGACTTTGAGCAGGACAATGAATCCTGTACATGCCGGATTTACCGCAAGGACCGTAATCATCCGATCTGCGTTACCGAATGGATGGATGAATGCCGCCGCGAACCATTCAAAACTCGCGAAGGCAGAGAAATCACGGGGCCGTGGCAGTCGCATCCCAAACGGATGTTACGTCATAAAGCCATGATTCAGTGTGCCCGTCTGGCCTTCGGATTTGCTGGTATCTATGACAAGGATGAAGCCGAGCGCATTGTCGAAAATACTGCATACACTGCAGAACGTCAGCCGGAACGCGACATCACTCCGGTTAACGATGAAACCATGCAGGAGATTAACACTCTGCTGATCGCCCTGGATAAAACATGGGATGACGACTTATTGCCGCTCTGTTCCCAGATATTTCGCCGCGACATTCGTGCATCGTCAGAACTGACACAGGCCGAAGCAGTAAAAGCTCTTGGATTCCTGAAACAGAAAGCCGCAGAGCAGAAGGTGGCAGCATGACACCGGACATTATCCTGCAGCGTACCGGGATCGATGTGAGAGCTGTCGAACAGGGGGATGATGCGTGGCACAAATTACGGCTCGGCGTCATCACCGCTTCAGAAGTTCACAACGTGATAGCAAAACCCCGCTCCGGAAAGAAGTGGCCTGACATGAAAATGTCCTACTTCCACACCCTGCTTGCTGAGGTTTGCACCGGTGTGGCTCCGGAAGTTAACGCTAAAGCACTGGCCTGGGGAAAACAGTACGAGAACGACGCCAGAACCCTGTTTGAATTCACTTCCGGCGTGAATGTTACTGAATCCCCGATCATCTATCGCGACGAAAGTATGCGTACCGCCTGCTCTCCCGATGGTTTATGCAGTGACGGCAACGGCCTTGAACTGAAATGCCCGTTTACCTCCCGGGATTTCATGAAGTTCCGGCTCGGTGGTTTCGAGGCCATAAAGTCAGCTTACATGGCCCAGGTGCAGTACAGCATGTGGGTGACGCGAAAAAATGCCTGGTACTTTGCCAACTATGACCCGCGTATGAAGCGTGAAGGCCTGCATTATGTCGTGATTGAGCGGGATGAAAAGTACATGGCGAGTTTTGACGAGATCGTGCCGGAGTTCATCGAAAAAATGGACGAGGCACTGGCTGAAATTGGTTTTGTATTTGGGGAGCAATGGCGATGACGCATCCTCACGATAATATCCGGGTAGGCGCAATCACTTTCGTCTACTCCGTTACAAAGCGAGGCTGGGTATTTCCCGGCCTTTCTGTTATCCGAAATCCACTGAAAGCACAGCGGCTGGCTGAGGAGATAAATAATAAACGAGGGGCTGTATGCACAAAGCATCTTCTGTTGAGTTAAGAACGAGTATCGAGATGGCACATAGCCTTGCTCAAATTGGAATCAGGTTTGTGCCAATACCAGTAGAAACAGACGAAGAATTTCATACGTTAGCCGCATCCCTTTCACAAAAGCTGGAAATGATGGTGGCGAAAGCAGAAGCAGATGAGAGAAACCAGGTATGACAACCACGGAATGCATTTTTCTGGCAGCGGGCTTCATATTCTGTGTGCTTATGCTTGCCGACATGGGACTTGTTCAATGACACCTCAGCAGGAAAACGCCCTTCGCAGCATTGCCCGTCAGGCTAATTCTGAAATCAAAAAAAGCCAGACAGCAGTTTCCGGATAAAAACGTCGATGACATTTGCCGTAGCGTACTGAAGAAGCACCGCGAAACGGTAACGCTGATGGGATTCACACCGACTCATTTAAGCCTGGCAATCGGCATGTTAAACGGCGTCTTTAAGGAACGATGAACATGAAAAGCAAAATCATCAGGGAGCTACAGGCTCCTTTTTTATTATTCGCATTCACCCTCAAGCGTATTAACCAACAGTTCAGGGATTAATGAAAGATGGCAGACATCATTGATTCAGCATCAGAAATAGAAGAATTACAGCGCAACACAGCAATAAAAATGCGCCGCCTGAACCACCAGGCTATATCTGCCACTCATTGTTGTGAGTGTGGCGATCCGATAGATGAACGAAGACGCCTGGTCGTTCAGGGTTGTCGGACTTGTGCAAGTTGCCAGGAGGATCTGGAACTTATCAGTAAACAGAGAGGTTCGAAGTGAGCGAAATTAACTCTCAGGCACTGCGTGAAGCGGCAGAGCAGGCAATGCATGACGACTGGGGATTTGACGCAGACCTTTTCCATGAATTGGTAACACCATCGATTGTGCTGGAACTGCTGGATGAACGGGAAAGAAACCAGCAATACATCAAACGCCGCGACCAGGAGAACGAGGATATTGCGCTAACAGTAGGGAAACTGCGTGTTGAGCTTGAAACAGCAAAATCAAAACTCAACGAGCAGCGTGAGTATTACGAAGGTGTTATCTCGGATGGGAGTAAGCGTATTGCTAAACTGGAAAGCAACGAAGTCCGTGAAGACGGAAACCAGTTTCTTGTTGTTCGCCATCCTGGGAAGACTCCTGTTATCAAGCACTGCACTGGTGACCTGGAAGAGTTTCTGCGGCAGTTAATCGAACAAGACCCGTTAGTAACTATCGACATCATTACGCATCGCTATTACGGGGTTGGAGGTCAATGGGTTCAGGATGCAGGTGAGTATCTGCATATGATGTCTGACGCTGGCATTCGCATCAAAGGAGAGTGAGATCGGTTTTGTAAAAGATAACGCTTGTGAAAATGCTGAATTTCGCGTCGTCTTCACAGCGATGCCAGAGTCTGTAGTGTCAGATGATGACCGTACTCAAACATCGGGTTGAGTATTATCTTACTGTTTCTTTACATAAACATTGCTGATACCGTTTAGCTGAAACGACATACATTGCAAGGAGTTTATAAATGAGTATCAATGAGTTAGAGTCTGAGCAAAAAGATTGGGCGTTATCAATGTTGTGCAGATCCGGTGTCTTGTCTCCATGCAGACATCACGAAGGTGTTTATGTAGATGAAGGTATAGATATAGAGTCGGCATACAAATATTCCATGAAGGTTTATAAGTCTAATGAAGACAAATCCCCATTCTGCAATGTGCGAGAAATGACTGATACCGTGCAAAATTATTATCACGAGTACGGTGGAAACGATACTTGCCCTCTCTGTACAAAACATATAGATGATTAAACCCAATATTACATAACAATCCTCGCACTCGCGGGGATTTATTTTATCTGAACTCGCTACGGCGGGTTTTGTTTTATGGAGATGATAAATGCACTTCCGAGTCACAGGAGAATGGAATGGAGAGCCATTCAACAGAGTTATCGAAGCGGAGAACATCAACGACTGCTACGACCACTGGATGATATGGGCGCAGATAGCACATGCAGACGTAACCAATATTCGAATTGAAGAACTGAAAGAACACCAAGCCGCCTGATGGCGGTTTTTTCTTGCGTGTAATTGCGGAGACTTTGCGATGTACTTGACACTTCAGGAGTGGAACGCACGCCAGCGACGTCCAAGAAGCCTTGAAACAGTTCGTCGATGGGTTCGGGAATGCAGGATATTCCCACCTCCGGTTAAGGATGGAAGAGAGTATCTGTTCCACGAATCAGCGGTAAAGGTTGACTTAAATCGACCAGTAACAGGTGGCCTTTTGAAGAGGATCAGAAATGGGAAGAAGGCGAAGTCATGAGCGCCGGGATTTACCCCCTAACCTTTATATAAGAAACAATGGATATTACTGCTACAGGGACCCAAGGACGGGTAAAGAGTTTGGATTAGGCAGAGACAGGCGAATCGCAATCACTGAAGCTATACAGGCCAACATTGAGTTATTTTCAGGACACAAACACAAGCCTCTGACAGCGAGAATCAACAGTGATAATTCCGTTACGTTACATTCATGGCTTGATCGCTACGAAAAAATCCTGGCCAGCAGAGGAATCAAGCAGAAGACACTCATAAATTACATGAGCAAAATTAAAGCAATAAGGAGGGGTCTGCCTGATGCTCCACTTGAAGACATCACCACAAAAGAAATTGCGGCAATGCTCAATGGATACATAGACGAGGGCAAGGCGGCGTCAGCCAAGTTAATCAGATCAACACTGAGCGATGCATTCCGAGAGGCAATAGCTGAAGGCCATATAACAACAAACCATGTCGCTGCCACTCGCGCAGCAAAATCAGAGGTAAGGAGATCAAGACTTACGGCTGACGAATACCTGAAAATTTATCAAGCAGCAGAATCATCACCATGTTGGCTCAGACTTGCAATGGAACTGGCTGTTGTTACCGGGCAACGAGTTGGTGATTTATGCGAAATGAAGTGGTCTGATATCGTAGATGGATATCTTTATGTCGAGCAAAGCAAAACAGGCGTAAAAATTGCCATCCCAACAGCATTGCATATTGATGCTCTCGGAATATCAATGAAGGAAACACTTGATAAATGCAAAGAGATTCTTGGCGGAGAAACCATAATTGCATCTACTCGTCGCGAACCGCTTTCATCCGGCACAGTATCAAGGTATTTTATGCGCGCACGAAAAGCATCAGGTCTTTCCTTCGAAGGGGATCCGCCTACCTTTCACGAGTTGCGCAGTTTGTCTGCAAGACTCTATGAGAAGCAGATAAGCGATAAGTTTGCTCAACATCTTCTCGGGCATAAGTCGGACACCATGGCATCACAGTATCGTGATGACAGAGGCAGGGAGTGGGACAAAATTGAAATCAAATAATGATTTTATTTTGACTGATAGTGACCTGTTCGTTGCAACAAATTGATAAGCAATGCTTTTTTATAATGCCAACTTAGTATAAAAAAGCTGAACGAGAAACGTAAAATGATATAAATATCAATATATTAAATTAGATTTTGCATAAAAAACAGACTACATAATACTGTAAAACACAACATATGCAGTCACTATGAATCAACTACTTAGATGGTATTAGTGACCTGTAACAGAGCATTAGCGCAAGGTGATTTTTGTCTTCTTGCGCTAATTTTTTGTCATCAAACCTGTCGCACTCCAGAGAAGCACAAAGCCTCGCAATCCAGTGCAAAGCTTTGTGTGCCACCCACTACGACCTGCATAACCAGTAAGAAGATAGCAGTGATGTCAAACGACGCAGCTGACTTCTTTTCTTTCACGACTTCCCCACACCCAGCATGCATACCTTTCCGCCATAACTGTAGTGAATGTCTGTTATGAGCGAGGAGCGGAAGTTAACACTTATGAAAAATGGCTACGAAGTCCGTGGCTATCTATCGGCTTATTAGTACTTGAAACGCTTCTTCAGAAGCCTGAAGAGCTAATCGTTCGGCGATACTATATATGCATTAATAGACTATATCGTTGGTATAAACAGTGCACCATGCAACATGAATAACAGTGGGTTATCCAAAAGGAAGCAGAAAGCTAAATATGGAAAACTACAATACGATGCCCCGTTAAGTTCAATACTACTAATTTTTAGATGGAAAACGTATGTAATAGAGAGTAACTTAAAAGAGAGATCCTGTGTTGCCGCCAAATAAATTGCGGTTATTTTAATAAAATTAAGGGTTACTATATGTTGGAGTTTAGTGTTATTGAAAGAGGCGGGTATATTCCTGCAGTAGAAAAAAATAAGGCATTCCTACGAGCAGATGGTTGGAATGACTATTCCTTTGTTACAATGTTTTATCTTACTGTCTTTGATGAGCATGGTGAAAAATGCGATATCGGAAATGTTAAAATTGGTTTTGTAGGTCAAAAAGAAGAAGTAAGCACTTATTCATTAATAGATAAAAAATTCAGTCAACTCCCTGAAATGTTTTTTTCCTTAGGTGAAAGCATTGACTACTATGTTAATCTCAGCAAATTAAGCGATGGTTTTAAACATAACCTTCTTAAAGCTATTCAGGATTTAGTAGTATGGCCAAATCGATTAGCCGACATTGAAAATGAAAGCGTCCTTAACACCTCATTACTTAGAGGGGTAACTCTTTCAGAAATTCATGGACAGTTCGCACGTGTGTTAAATGGTTTGCCAGAATTGTCAGATTTCCACTTTTCATTTAATAGAAAAAGTGCTCCCGGATTCAGTGATTTAACTATACCTTTTGAGGTGACGGTTAATTCTATGCCCAGCACGAACATTCATGCTTTTATCGGGCGGAATGGGTGTGGTAAAACAACAATTTTGAATGGAATGATTGGTGCAATCACCAACCCAGAAAACAATGAATATTTTTTCTCTGAAAATAATAGACTTATCGAGTCAAGAATCCCAAAGGGATATTTTCGATCGCTTGTTTCAGTTTCGTTTAGTGCATTTGATCCTTTTACTCCTCCTAAAGAACAACCTGACCCAGCAAAAGGTACACAATACTTTTATATTGGACTCAAGAATGCTGCCAGCAATAGTTTAAAATCACTAGGCGATCTCCGCTTAGAATTCATTTCAGCATTTATTGGTTGTATGAGAGTAGATAGAAAAAGACAACTCTGGCTTGAAGCTATCAAAAAACTAAGTAGTGATGAAAACTTTTCAAATATGGAACTCATCAGCCTCATTTCTAAATATGAAGAGTTAAGACGTAATGAACCACAGATTCAAGTGGACGATGATAAATTCACTAAATTGTTTTATGACAATATCCAGAAATATCTGCTTCGAATGAGCTCTGGACATGCAATTGTTTTATTTACTATCACAAGATTAGTAGATGTCGTTGGCGAAAAGTCATTAGTTTTATTCGATGAACCAGAGGTTCATCTGCATCCACCTTTGCTCTCTGCTTTTTTACGAACATTAAGCGACTTACTCGATGCACGCAATGGTGTAGCAATAATTGCAACTCATTCCCCAGTAGTACTGCAAGAGGTTCCAAAATCCTGCATGTGGAAAGTCCTACGGTCAAGAGAAGCAATAAATATTATCCGTCCGGATATTGAGACATTCGGTGAGAACTTAGGTGTTTTAACTCGTGAGGTGTTTTTACTTGAAGTGACAAATTCTGGATACCACCACTTATTATCGCAGTCCGTTGATTCAGAGCTTTCTTATGAAACCATTCTAAAAAATTATAATGGTCAGATAGGATTAGAAGGTCGAACCGTTTTAAAAGCGATGATAATGAACAGAGATGAAGGTAAAGTACAATGAAAAAACTACCTCTTCCAGCGAGAACTTATAGCGAAATGCTTAATAAATGCTCGGAAGGTATGATGCAGATAAATGTTAGAAATAATTTCATTACTCACTTCCCCACTTTTTTGCAGAAAGAACAACAATATAGAATATTAAGCTCGACAGGTCAGTTATTTACCTACGACAGGACACACCCTCTTGAGCCTACAACCTTAGTAGTTGGTAACCTGACAAAGGTTAAATTAGAAAAGCTTTATGAAAATAATCTCCGAGATAAAAACAAACCCGCTAGAACATATTACGATGACATGCTTGTTTCATCAGGTGAAAAATGTCCATTTTGTGGTGATATAGGACAGACAAAAAATATAGATCATTTTCTTCCTATTGCACATTATCCTGAATTTTCGGTGATGCCTATTAATTTAGTTCCATCGTGCCGCGACTGCAATATGGGAGAGAAAGGTCAAGTTTTCGCAGTAGATGAGGTACACCAAGCGATTCATCCCTATATCGACAAGGACATTTTTTTTCGTGAGCAATGGGTATATGCAAATTTCGTTTCCGGAACTCCGGGTGCTATCAGTTTTTATGTTGAATGCCCGGCGAACTGGAGGCAGGAAGACAAACACAGAGCTCTTCATCATTTCAAGCTATTAAATATTGCTAACAGGTATCGTTTGGAGGCAGGGAAGCACTTGAGTGAAGTGATTACTCAAAGAAACTCTTTCGTAAAAGTTATAAGGAAATATAGTTCAACCGCAACGTTTCAGCAGCTACAGTCAGAATTTATTGAAGCAAATCTGAAACCTATTATAGATTTGAATGACTTCCCCAATTATTGGAAAAGAGTTATGTATCAGTGCCTAGCAAACTCGGAAGATTTTTTCAGAGGGATCTAGAATATGATGAAAGATAGAAAATTACGACGCTTATCGGAAGTGAACGAATACTTTTTATATGAGGAGGGCTGTTTTTACAAAATCCGGTAGTAACTTGCTAACCAATTCCTAGGCAGGTCATTGGCAACAGTGGCATGCACCGAGAAGGACGTTTGTAATGTCCGCTCCGGCACATAGCAGTCCTAGGGACAGTGGCGTACAGTCATAGATGGTCGGTGGGAGGTGGTACAAATTCTCTCATGCAAAAAATATGTAAAATCGGTAGCAACTGGAAATCATTCAACACCCGCACTATCGGAAGTTCACCAGCCAGCCGCAGCACGTTCCTGCATACGACGTGTCTGCGGCTCTACCATATCTCCTATGAGCAACGTGTTAGCAGAGCCAAGCCACAACTCTAATTTTAATACATAATGAATGATAATAATAATATTAAAAATTTCCTGTGTAACTAATTTACTATATGGTTTCTGATAAGAATCATTGCAAAGATCAAACAACTTGTATTACATTGACAGTTAAGCAGTTAATTTTATCACCTCTAAAATATATCAGCATCTAGCATGCAACCTATCAAAATGGAGAGTTTTATGACTAAAAAACCATGGGAAAGAAGACTTAAAGATTTATCGCACTTGCTCAAATGCTGCATTGATACATATTTTGACCCTGAATTATTTCGCTTGAATTTGAATCAATTCCTCCAAACCGCAAGAACAGTAACATTTATTATTCAAAAAAACAAAAACCAGATTATAGGATATGACATTTGGTATAACAATAATGTTATTGAAAAATGGAAAAATGATCCATTAATGGCTTGGGCTAAAAATTCTCGCAATACGATAGAAAAACAAGGCGATTTAGAAATGTATAGCGAGGCAAAGGCTACTCTTATTTCATCTTACATTGAAGAAAATGACATTGAGTTTATTACAAATGAAAGTATGTTAAACATTGGTATAAAAAAGTTAGTCAGACTTGCACAAAAGAAATTACCTTCATATTTAACTGAATCATCTATTATTAAATCAGAAAGACGATGGGTCGCTAATACGCTAAAAGATTACGAATTATTACATGCCTTAGCTATAATCTATGGCAGAATGTATAACTGCTGTAACTCTCTTGGCATACAAATAAACAATCCAATGGGTGACGATGTGATTTCGCCAACATCATTCGACTCTTTATTTGATGAAGCCAGGAGAATAACTTATTTAAAATTAAAAGATTACTCCATAAGCAAATTGTCATTTAGCATGATACAATATGACAATAAAATAATTCCTGAAGATATTAAAGAGCGTCTAAAACTGGTAGATAAGCCTAAAAATATCACTTCGACAGAAGAGTTAGTTGACTATACAGCCAAGCTTGCAGAAACGACTTTTTTAAAGGACGGTTATCACATTCAAACATTAATTTTTTATGATAAACAATTCCATCCAATTGATTTAATCAATACAACATTTGAAGATCAAGCAGATAAATATATTTTTTGGCGTTATGCAGCTGACAGAGCCAAAATAACAAATGCCTATGGCTTCATTTGGATATCAGAGCTATGGCTCAGAAAAGCAAGCATCTACTCCAATAAACCAATACATACAATGCCAATTATAGATGAAAGACTTCAGGTAATTGGAATTGATTCAAATAATAATCAAAAATGTATTTCATGGAAAATAGTTAGAGAAAACGAAGAAAAAAAACCGACTTTAGAAATATCAACAGCAGACTCAAAACATGACGAAAAACCATATTTCATGCGTTCAGTCTTAAAAGCAATTGGCGGTGATGTAAACACTATGAACAATTGAGTCATAGAACTTCCATTATTCTCCTGAAGATAATAATCGCCAAATAAACCAATACTCAGCTTTACAATATACTAACTAACCGCAGAACGTTATTTCATACAACGTTTCTGCGGCATATCACAAAACGATTACTCCATAACAGGGACAGCAGGCCACTCAATATCAGGTGCAGTTGATGTATCAACACGGTTCAGCAACACCCGATACTTCTTCCAGGCTTCCAGCAACGAGGTTTCTTCCTTCGTTGCAATTTCCAGATCTGCAGCATCCTGAAGCGGCGCAATATGCTCACTGGCTACCTGCATCAGGCTTTTTTTTGTTTCTTCCGCCTCCCGGATCCGGAACAGTTTTTCTGCTTCCGTATCCTTCACCCAGGCTGTGCCGTTCCACTTCTGATATTCCCCTCCCGGCGATAACCAGGTAAAATTTTCCGGTAACGGACCGAGTTCAGAAATAAATAACGCGTCGCCGGAAGCCACGTCATAGACGGTTTTACCCCGATGGTCTTCAACGAGATGCCACGATGCCTCATCACTGTTGAAAACAGCCACAAAGCCAGCCGGAATATCTGGCGGTGCAATATCGGTACTGTTTGCAGGCAGACCGGTATGAGGCGGAATATATGCGTCACCTTCACCAATAAATTCATTAGTTCCGGCCAGCAGATTATAAATTTTTATGGTCCGTGGTTGTTCACTCATTCTGAATGCCATTATGCAAGCCTCACAATATAGTTAAATGCAATGTTTTTGACGGTGTTTTCCGCGTTACCCGCAGCGTTAACGGTGATGGTGTGTCCGTGTGAACCAATACTGAAAGAATGGGCATGAGCACCGATAACAACCGGATGCTGGTGCGCACCAATACCAACTGTATGCGCATGTGCACCGGCACTCACGGCTGTACCGGACAATGAGTGACTGTGGCTGCCCTGACTGTCCGTTTTCGATAAATAAGCAATACCCTGTGTGCTGGTTCCTTTAACTGTGGATAAACTTCCTGTAATGGTTGCTGTTCCATACTGACTCCAGCCAGAACTGTTCATCCTTAAACCACTTGTGTGGGCATGAGCACCCGCGGCCCCTGTTGAACCGCTCAGACTGTGAGCATGAGCCCCCGTGTTATTCGTCGATTTGGTGCCGTAATCGAAACTGCCTGTTGTTTTCGTCCCGTAATCAAACGACGATGTGGTTTTCGTCCCCAAATCCGTACCGGATGCACTGGCACTGTGGGTGTGCGACTTAATTCCATCCTGTTCCTGAGACAATACAGCACGACCGCTGGCGGGTTTCCCCTTGATTGTCCAGCCTCGCATATCAGGAAGCACACCCGATGGATACGCGACAGCAAGTTTTGGGTAGGCTGATTTGTCAAACGCCTGCCCCTGCATCAGGACGTAGCCAGACGGAACGATATCTGATGGCCACGGGATCGGCGCACCTGCCGGAAAGGCCGAATTCTCACCGGCCCCAAGGTATTCAAGAACATCTGCAACGGAATTTTTTGCCAGAATATCCCTGCCAACCTGAGTCAGTTCAGTCAGGCTGGCGGCATCATTTTCCGCAAAATACGGTAATTTATTTTTCGCCGTGGAAAGCCCTGCCAGCGCCGTCAGTGTCGCATTCTTCGGTTGTTTACCCGCAAGCGCGTTAGTCATGGTGGTAGCAAAATCTGGATCATTCCCGAGCGCTGCGGCCAGTTCATTCAGCGTATTCAGTGCGTCAGGTGACGCGTCGATAACATCTGCAATCGCGGCCAGTACAAAAGCGGTGTTCGCAATCTGGGTATTGTTTGTTCCCCTGAGCGCGGTTGGTGCTGTTGGCGTTCCGGTCAGTGCCGGACTGTCCAGTGGGCTTTTCTGTTCGTTTCATCCATTACCACCTTAACCGCCTTTGGCGTTGCAGCAAGCGTTTCAGACGTGCTGTTGGTTGCACTGCTGAGCTGCACTATCCCCTTTCTCGTTGTGTCCGCATCCTCAAGCGCGACAGCTGAAGCTATATCTTCTGCACGTTTTGCCGAATTTTTTGCACGTATTGCCGCCGCTTCTGCCGCACTTTTGCTCTGCGATGCTGATACCGCACTTCCCGCAGCCTCTGTCGCCTTCGTGGATGCCGTTGACGCACTCCCCGCCGCCGCTGTTTTTGCGTCTGCCGCGGCAGAGGCGCTCCGTTCCGCTGCTGTTTCAGATGACCTGGCATTCGTCTCGGACGTTTTTGCCGCCCTGGCAGAATTTTCTGCCGCCGTTGCCGAGGAAGCTGCACGACCGGCACTTGATGATGCGTTCGTTTCTGATGATTTTGCTGCCTCTTTTGAGGCCACCGCATCTCGTGCTGAAGTGGCGGCCTCTGACGCTTTCGTGGCCGCGGTGGAGGCAGACGTGGCGGCTGATTGTTGTGACGCTGCAGCATTCGTTTCTGACGTTTTCGCCGCACCGGCACTGGTGGCCGCCGCGTTTTTTGAGGACTCTGCGGCTGCGGCACTTTTTTCCGCTTCAGTGGCCTTTGCTGATGCCGCTTCTGCGCCGGAGGACGCTTCCTGAGCTGACGATGCAGCCTGTCCGGCGGACGTGCTGGCGGCGCGTGCTGAGTCAGTTGCATCAGTCACAAGGGCCGCGACCTGAGCAGCTGATGCACTGGCATCGCCGGCTGATTTCTTCGCGTCTGCCGTACTCTGTGCCACCACGGACGCGTTACGCGCCACCTCTTCCACCATCAGTTCAAGACGACGCAGCACCTCCGGCCGGGCATCATCCTCCGTCATGGCACAGAGAAAATCATTCAGCGTCCCCGGTTGTGAATCTTCATACACGGTGATGGTCCCGGCGTGCGATGGTGGAAAACCGTCAACCTGCAGGATGACACTGTACTGACCGTACTCCACATCCATGCTGTAACGCCCGGCTTCATCCGGATTCTCTGAGCCCACCGTGTTCACCACCACCGTGGTGCTGTTACGTCTGGCTTTCAGCTGAATGGTGCAGTTCTGTACCGGTTTTCCTGTGCCGTCTTTCAGGACTCCTGAAATCTTTACTGCCATATTCACCCCACAAAAAAGCCCACCGGTTCCGGCGGGCTGTCATAACACTGTGTTACCTGGCTAATCAGAATTTATAACCGACCCCAACGATGAATCCGTCAGTACGCCAGTCGCCACTGCCGGAGCCTTCATAAGCAATATCAACAACGACGGACGCTGCCGGATTAATCTGTATACCTGCACTCCACGCCACTGAGGTATGCCGCATTGCACTTTCGTCCCTGGCAGTGGTCGTCTCTTTCATATACCCGGGAGTGATTTCCGTCTTACGGTAATCCATTGTACTGCCGGACCACCGACTGTGAGCCACTCCGGCCATGGCGTACGCACTGACCTGCTTACTGATTTGTAAAACCGGTCCGGCCATCACGCTCACATAACGTCCACGCAGGCTCTCATAGTGAAACGTATCCTCCCCGGTCATCACTGTGCTGCTCTTTTTCGACGCGGCGAACCCCAGGGAAGCCATCACCCCCACACTGTCCGTCAGCTCATAACGGTACTTCACGTTAATCCCTTTCAGATGACTCACACCGGTATCCCCGCCCGACAACGACGGCAATGTACCCGGTTTCACTTGAAAATAGCCCACCGTAAACGTACCATGTCCACCTTCCGCACGGGCCGGAGTGACTGTCACCGCAAGTGCGGCAAAGACAGCAACGGCAATACACACATTACGCATCGTTCACCTCTCACTGTTTTATAATAAAACGCCCGTTCCCGGACGAACCTCTGTAACACACTCAGACCACGCTGATGCCCAGCGCCTGTTTCTTAATCACCATAACCTGCACATCGCTGGCAAACGTATACGGCGGAATATCTGCCGAATGCCGTGTGGACGTAAGCGTGAACGTCAGGATCACGTTTCCCCGACCCGCTGGCATGTCAACAATACGGGAGAACACCTGTACCGCCTCGTTCGCCGCGCCATCATAAATCACCGCACCGTTCATCAGTACTTTCAGATAACACATCGAATACGTTGTCCTGCCGCTGACAGTACGCTTACTTCCGCGAAACGTCAGCGGAAGCACCACTATCTGGCGATCAAAAGGATGGTCATCGGTCACGGTGACAGTACGGGTACCTGACGGCCAGTCCACACTGCTTTCACGCTGGCGCGGAAAAGCCGCGCTCGCCGCCTTTACAATGTCCCCGACGATTTTTTCCGCCCTCAGCGTACCGTTTATCGTACAGTTTTCAGCTATCGTCACATTACTGAGCGTCCCGGAGTTCGCATTCACACTGCCACTGATATCCGCATTTTTAGCGGTCAGCTTTCCGTCCGGTGTCAGGGAAAAGGCCGGAGGATTGCCGCCGCTGGTAATGGTGGGGGCCGTCAGGCGCTTCAGGAACACGTCGTTCATGAATATCTGGTTGCCCTGCGCCACAAACATCGGCGTTTCATTCCCGTTTGCCGGGTCAATAAATGCGATACGATTGGCGGCAACCAGAAACTGGCTCAGTTTGCCTTCCTCCGTGTCCTCCATGCTGAGGCCAATACCCGCGACATAATGTTTGCCGTCTTTGGTCTGCTCAATTTTGACAGCCCACATGGCATTCCACTTATCACTGGCATCCTTCCACTCTTTCGAAAACTCCTCCAGTCTGCTGGCGTTATCCTCCGTCAGCTCGACTTTTTCCAGCAGCTCCTTGCCGAGATGGGATTCGGTTATCTTGCCTTTGAAAAAATCCAGGTAACCTTCCGCATCATCGCTCGCCCGACCGACGGCCTCCACGAATGCCGATTTGCCAACGGTGTTCACACTGCGGATATAAAAGTAATAATCATGGCCCGGTTTGATATTGATACTGGCGGCTATCCAGTACAGCGCCGTACCAAGATAACGCGTGCTGGTTTCAACCTGTCTGATATCCGCAATCTGCTTTTCCGAGAACCAGAACTCAAACTGTACCGTCGGGTCATAAACGGCAAGATGCGGCGTGGCGGTTATCTGAAAATAGCCCGGCGTCAGCTCAATCCTCGACGGTGCTGCCGGTGCGGCAATCCGGAACGATACCGACGCCGGATCGCCCTGCTGCCCCCACGCATTTACCGCCCGGACTGTCAGCCTGTAGTTCCCCAGCGCCAGTTGCGTGAAGCGGTATGTGGTTTCCGTCGTCCGGGCCGTGCTGACCAGCCGCTCACTGCCGTCGTCCGCTGTTACGGTCAGACGGAGCAGGAAACTCACGCCCTTCACCACCTTCGGTGTGTCCCATCGCGCCAGCACCTGATATTCCCCGCTGTCTGCAGTGACTTCTGCGGTCAGGTGCTGCACCGCTGGCGGCGTGACACCATTCACCGTGCCACTCTGTTCGCCGTCAAAGTGCGCCCCGTTATCCACGATGGCCTCTTTTTCCGGCACATGCTGCACGGCGGTGATGGCATACGTGCCGTCGTCGTTCTCACGGATACTCACGCAGCGGAACAGTCGCTGGCGCAGCGTCGGCAGCTTCAGCTCCCATACGCTGTATTCAGCAACACCGTCAGGAACACGGCTCACTTTTACCTTCACGCCGTCGGTGACGGACTGAACCTCCACGCTGACCGGATTGCCACTTCCGTCAACCAGGCTTATCAGCGCGGTACCGGAGGATGGCAGCGTGATTTCACGGTCGAGCGTCAGCGTCCGGGTCTGGCTGTTCACCGCCAGCACACGACCACCGGTGCTGATACCGGCATAGTCATCATCGCAGATTTCAATAACATCGCCCGGTACATGGCGAAGCCCTTCTGCGCCGACGCTGAAATCCACGGTCTGCGTTTCCAGCAGTTCTGTTTTAATCAGCCACAGCCCGGCGCGGTGTGCCTGCCCCCGGCTGGTACAGCCAAAGGCATCCATCTTCGTAACATTACGACCGTAACGGGCAATGGCCTGCGTATCTTCAACAAGCTCTGTCGCCGTCTCCCAGCCGTTGTTCGGGTCAATCCAGTTCACCTCAACGGCATTATGGCGGTCCTTCAGGGCGCTGAAGCTGTAGCGGAACGGCGCGCCATCATCCGGCATCACCACATTACTGCGGTTATAGGTCCACGTCTTATCCGACGGTCGGTCCTGCACGAACGTCAGCGTCTGCCCGTTCCATACCGGCATACAGCGCATCGCCGAGCAGAAATCGCTGAGCACATCCCACGCCTTACGCTGTGTGGTCAGGTACGCATTACAGGTGATGCGCGGCTCCGTGCCGCCAAAGCCGTCCGGCACTGACTGGTCGCAGTACTGGCCGATGACATACAGCGCCCATTTATCCACATCCGCCGCACCAAGACGTTTCCCCATGCCGTAGCGCGGATGGGTCAGCATATCCCACAGACACCAGGCCATGTTGTTGCTGTATGCCGGTTTAAACGTTCCGTCCCAGATACCGCTGTATTGCCGCGTCTGCGGGTTATAGTTCGACGGCACCTGCAGAATACGCCCGCGCAGATGATAATTACGGCTCACCTGCTGGCTGCCGAACTGCTCCGAGTCCACCTGCACGCCGACCAGTGCCGTGTTCGGGTAGCACTGTTTCACATCGATGATTTCAGTGTATGACGACCAGAGCGTTTTGTTCTGCAGCTGGTCTGTGGTGCTGTCCGGCGTCATCCTGCGCATCCGGATATTAAACGGGCGCGGCGGCAGGTTACCCATCACCACCGAGGCCAGATACTGCGAGGTGGTTTTGCCCTTAATGGTGATGTCTTTTTCCGTCACCCAGCCACCGTTACGTTGTATCTGAACCAGCAGGCGGACTTCCGACGGATTCCTGTCACCCTTTGAGGTGGTTTCCACCAGTGCCTGTACACCGAAGGTAAAGCGCAGACGGTCGATGTTTGCAGACGTAATGGTGCGGGTGATCGGCGTGTCATATTTCACTTCCGTACCCAGCACCGTCTCGGAGCCGGAGGATTCAAATCCCTCCGGCGGAGTCTGCTCCTGCTCACCAGCCCGGAACACCACCGTGACACCGGATATGTTGGTATTCCCCTCAGTGTCCAGCACCGGCGTACTGTTCAGCAGCACGCTTTTTAAGCCATCCACCGGACCTTCAATCGGCCCTTCGCTGATGGCATCGATCACACTCAGCAACTGCGTGGACTTCAGGTTGTCCTTCGCTTCGCGCGGGGTATGCCCCTTACTGCTTCCTTTACCCATTCCTCACGCTCCATAAATGACAAAACCGCCCGCAGGCGGTTTCACATAAAACATTTTGCATCAGCGACCAATCACCACAACCTGACCACCGTCCCCTTCGTCTGCCGTGCTGATCTCCTGAGAAACCACGCGTGACCCCACGCGCATTTCCCCGTACAGAACAGGCAGAACATTGCCCTGGGCAACCATGTTATCCAGTGAGGAGAAATAGGTGTTCTGCTTACCGTTATCCGTTGTCTGTATACGGGGAGTTCTGGCTTTCGGTGCCAGCATCTGCGCCACACCACCGAGCACCATACTGGCACCGAGAGAAAACAGGATGCCGGTCATACCACCGGCCCCAATGGCTGCCCCCCATGCTGCAAGGGTGGCTCCGGCGGTAAAGAATGATCCGGCAATGGCGGCAGCCCCCAGGACAATCTGGAATACGCCACCTGACTTGGCCCCGGCGACTCTGGGAACAATATGAATTACAGCGCCATCAGGCAGAGTCTCATGTAACTGCGCCGTTAACCCGGACGTGCTGACGTCCCGCCCGGCAATCCGTACCTGATACCAGCCGTCGCTCAGTTTCTGACGAAACGCCGGGAGCTGTGTGGCCAGTGCCCGGATGGCTTCAGCCCCCGTTTTCACACGAAGGTCGATGCGGCGACCAAATCGTTGTAAATCCCCGTAAAGGCAGATGCGCGCCATGCCCGGTGACGCCAGAGGGAGTGTGTGCGTCGCTGCCATTTGTCGGTGTACCTCTCTCGTTTGCTCAGTTGTTCAGGAATATGGTGCAGCAGCTCGCCGTCGCCGCAGTAAATTGCGGCGTGATTCGGCACTGATGAACCAAAACAGCACAGCAGCACATCGCCCGGCTGTGCCGCTGACAACGGCACCTGATACAGCCCCGTCGCCTCCAGATTATCCAGATAGAGATTCTGGCCGTTACGCCACCAGTCATCCTCACGATGAAAGTCCGGCATCTCAATCCCCGCCAGATGATAAGCATCCCGGAACAGTGTGTAACAGTCCGTCACACCGTGCTCAAAGCGCCGCCCGGTGAGATGCGGCACACAGCGGAACTTATGAATCGTCCCCCGGCAGACCAGCCACCACGGCAAATCACTCTGCACCTGCAGCCGCCGGTCGGCCTCACTCAGCCAGGGCAGACCACCGGGGTGGCTGTGGACCAGCGCCACAATCTCACCCTGCATTTCTGCCTGCAGCCAGTCTTCCGGCGACATACGGAAATACGCCTCCGGCTCACCGGAGATATTCACGCAGGGGAAATATCTTTCCCCCTCCGGCGTGCTTACCACGAAGCCGCACGACTCCGCTGGCGCACATCGCCGGGCGTGCGCCAGAATCGCTGATTCTGTCTGTGTCATGGGATTTACTGCGAAAGTTTGTTAATGGAAAGGAAGCCGCCAAAGTTGCCGACGTTATTGCGGAACTTACAACCGCTCAGGCATTTGCTGCATTTATCCTTCGTGATATCGGACGTTGGCTGGTCATATTCATCCGCGACAGCCGGACCGCTATAACCGCACTCGTCACCGCGATAGGTCCAGGTGCAGGTGTTGGCCAGCATGATACGTCCCGGAAAAACAGCGCCATCCGTTTCCGTCGGCGTGGACAGTACAAAGGAGGCACTCACCGCGCTCAGTTCGCTGCACTGCTCAATGCGCCAGCGGCTGATCACCTCCTGCTCCGGATCGGCGTAACTGTTTCCGTTGACGAAGTTCACCGCATCCAGAAAACGGGCGTAAACCTTACGCCGGACCACCGTTCCGCCGACCAGACTCTGCATATCTTCCGCCATCCCGGTGACCATACCGTACAGGTTAGAAACCGTCAGCGTGGGGCGCGTACTGGTGCCTTTGCCATTCAGTTCAAAACCGCTCCCCTGAATGGGATACGGCTGATACTGTCGCCCCTGCCAGGTGACCGGCTCACCTTTTTCGTTCTGCTCATTACAGAAAAAATAACGTTCTCCACCGACCTCTGTCAGGTCGATTTCCCAGAGCACCACGCTGGCCGACTGCTCCGCACGGGTGCATTCATTCAGTGTTTCCTGCCGGATATCCTGCATCAGTTCACCACCTGTTCAAACTCTGCGCTGAACTCAACACGCAGCATACTGACCCGCGACGACCATTTTGCGCAGGTCACCTTTATCTGCCGCCACTCATAAGGCGGCGTCCACAGAAAGGATTTCCAGCCCCCGTGCTCTTCCAGAAACGACTCCAGTACCGTGGCCTCCTCACGGGGGACAGAAAGCGTCACGCTGTACGTTTTCAGGTTGGCATTCAGCCCGGCAGGCGCTCGCTGAGAATAGCCATCACCAAAGCGCACCTTTCTTACAGAAGGGACCGAAGCCACATCCATACCGGGTTTCACTTTCCAGCGGAAGGTCTTCATCGTCCACCTCCGGAGAACAGGCCACCATCACGCATCTGTGTCTGAATTTCATCACGGGCACCCTTGCGGGCCATGTCATACACCGCCTTCAGAGCAGCCGGACCTATCTGCCCGTTCGTGCCGTCGTTGTTAATCACCACATGGTTATTCTGCTCAAACGTCCCGGACGCCTGCGACCGGCTGTCTGCCATGCTGCCCGGTGTACCGACATAACCGCCGGTGGCATAGCCGCGCATCAGCCGGTAAAGATTCCCCACGCCAATCCGGCTGGTTGCCTCCTTCGTGAAGACAAACTCACCACGGTGAACAATCCCCGCTGGCTCATATTTGCCGCCGGTTCCCGTAAATCCTCCGGTTGCAAAATGGAATTTCGCCGCAGCGGCCTGAATGGCTGTACCGCCTGACGCGGATGCGCCGCCACCAACAGCCCCGCCAATGGCGCTGCCGATACTCCCGACAATCCCCACCATTGCCTGCTTAAGCAGAATTTCTGTCATCATGGACAGCACGGAACGGGTGAAGCTGCGCCAGTTCTGCTCACTGCCGGTCAGCATCGCCGCCATATTCTGTGCAATACCATCAAAGGTCTGCGTGGCTGCACTTTTTACCTGCGACATACTGTCCGTGGCGCTCTCTTCCCACTCACTCCAGCCGGACTTCAGGCCTGCCATCCAGTTCCCGCGAAGCTGGTCTTCAGCCGCCCAGGTCTTTTTCTGCTCTGACATGACGTTATTCAGCGCCAGCGGATTATCGCCATACTGTTCCTTCAGGCGCTGTTCCGTGGCTTCCCGTTCTGCCTGCCGGTCAGTCAGCCCCCGGCTTTTCGCATCAATGGCGGCCCGTTTTGCCCGTTGCTGCTGTGCGAATTTATCCGCCTGCTGCGCCAGCGCGTTCAGGCGCTCCTGATACGTAACCTTGTCGCCAAGTGCAGCCAGCTGGCGTTTGTACTCCAGCGTCTCATCTTTATGCGCCAGCAGGGATTTCTCCTGTGCAGACAGCTGGCGACGTTGCGCCGCCTCCTCCAGTACCGCGAACTGACTCTCCGCCTTCCACAAATCCCGGCGCTGCTGGCTGATTTTCTCATTTGCTCCGGCATGCTTCTCCAGCGTCCGGAGTTCTGCCTGAAGCGTCAGCAGGGCAGCATGAGCACTGTCTTCCTGACGATCGCCCGCAGACACCTTCACGCTGGACTGTTTCGGCTTTTTCAGCGTCGCTTCATAATCCTTTTTCGCCGCCGCCATCAGCGTGTTGTAATCCGCCTGCAGGATTTTCCCGTCTTTCAGTGCCTTGTTCAGTTCTTCCTGACGGGCGGTATATTTCTCCAGCGGCGTCTGCAGCCGTTCGTAAGCCTTCTGCGCCTCTTCGGTATATTTCAGCCGTGACGCTTCGGTATCGCTCTGCTGCTGCGCATTTTTGTCCTGTTGAGTCTGCTGCTCAGCCTTCTTTCGGGCGGCTTCAAGCGCAAGACGGGCCTTTTCACGATCATCCCAGTAACGCGCCCGCGCTTCATCGTTAACAAAATAATCATCCTTGCGCAGATTCCAGATGTCGTCTGCTTTCTTATACGCAGCCTCTGCCTTAATCAGCATCTCCTGCGCGGTATCAGGACGACCAATATCCAGCACCGCATCCCACATGGATTTGAATGCCCGCGCAGTCCTGTCTGCCCAGGTCTCCAGCGTGCCCATGTTCTCTTTCAGGCGGCGGGTCTGGTCATCAAACCCTTTCGTTGCGGCCTCGTTCGCCGCCTGCAATGCCCCGGCTTCATCGCCGGAACGCTGCAACTGAGCAACATACGCAATCTGCTCCGCCGACACGTTATGGAACTGGCGAGCCATCGCCGTCAGCCCCGACGTCGGGTCTGTGGTCAGCTTCCCGAAGGCTTCAGCGACCTTGTCCACCTCCACGCCGGATGCAGAGGAGAAACGCGCCACACTCTGGCTGATGGACGCAATCTGAGCCTCACCGCTTACCCCCGCCTTAACCAGTGCGCTGAGTGACTCGCTGGTCTGGTTAAACGTCAGCCCTGCCGCCTGCCCGGCTCTGGACAGGACCAGCATACGATCTGCCGTCAGTCCCGCCTGATTGCCGGAAAGGACCAGCGTTTTGTTGAAATCGGACAGGGTTGAGTTGCCCTGATACCAGGCATACGCCAGCGCACCGGTCGCCACCGCCAGCGAGGTGGCCCCCACCATCGGCAGGGTGATCGCACCGGCAAGCCCCCTGAACATGGGGATCATCCCGCCGAAGGAGTCCTTCACCTGCCCCCCCTGTTGCAGCAGGATCAGCCACGGACTTTGCCCGCCTGCAAGCTGCGTGGCCACGTCGGTGAACTGTGCAGGCAGCATACGCATGGCGGCTTTATACTGCCCGACGGAAATCCCCGCTTTCTGTGCAGCCAGCGCCTGTCGGCTCAGCGACTGTTCAACGACTGCCGCTGTTTTTTTCGCATCACTTTCCGTACCAGAAAAATGACGCCTGACTCTGGCCATCTGCTCGTCAAATCTGGCCGCATCCAGACTCAAATCAACGACCAGATCGCCTACCGGTTCAGCCATACCGGACTCCTCCTGCGATCCCTTCTGATACTGTCATCAGCATTACGTCATCCTCCGTCATGTCCGCCACATCCGGGGAAGCGGGGATAACTTCATTCCCGTCCGGGCCAAAGCGGACACCTCCGGCAAGCCCTGCCGCTTTCTGCATCAGCACATCATCTTCAGGCTCTTCGTCAGCCTCGCGCCGGTTCAGCAGACTGAAATCCAGCGGATGCATATCCGGATCGCTGAAAAACAGGCTGAGCACGGTGTACGTCAGCCCGGAAAAGTGCATATCCAGCAGAACATCATGAAAATAATGGGTACTGTAAAAGCGGTGCCAGTCGGCATACTCCGTGGATGACATCCCGGCAAGCATGGCACGCCAGTCGGGTCGCCCCATCTCACGCGCCAGTTTCAGGGCAAAACTCAGCTCACCGTCGAACACTTTCCCGCAGAAACAGGCTCTGCGGGCCCGGCGTCCTCTGTCTGTTCAGGGGCATTATTCACCACAAACTCATACATACCAGACAGCCGGTACACCACGTTTTCAGCATGAGAAATTGCCTCCGTGGGCCAGGTGGTAAGCACTTCCTGCTCAATCTGTTTAACGGCTTCATTCATGGACGGCATCTGCGTCTTCTGCGGATGGTTATGCCACAGGGACATCGCCACCAGAAACGCGCCGGTTCTGATGGCGTCTTCCACAGTAAACTTCCGGTTGCTGTCTGACTCCGCCTGTTCTGCCTGCCGTTTCATCAGGGCGAGATGCTCAATGCGCTGCAGGGCTGACAGTTCAGAAAGCGTGACGGTCACACCGTTATGTTCAAATGATTCGGTTTTCAGGAACATCGCTGACTCTCCGGATTAACTGGCGGTGACGGTAATTTCTGCAACCGCAGCAAACTCACCATTACCGGATACAACCGGAATGTTGACCTTGCCTGCAGCAACGCCGTTCACGGTGATGGTCATACCACTGACCGACACGGTGGCTTTTGTTTTATCCGCAGACACCGCACGAAAGCTCTTGTCGGTTACGCCCTCCGGCTGGAAGGCCACGGTCAGCGTGGTGCTCTGCCCTTTCACCACCGAGGTGCTGGCAGGCGTCACGGTCATGCCGGTTGCCGCTGTTACCGTGCTGCGATCTTCTGCCATCGACGGACGTCCCACATTGGTGACTTTCACCGTGCGGGTGATCACTTCCTTCGCCGTCACCGCCTTACCGATACTGCTGACCCAGCCACGGAACACATCGACCGTGCCGTTCGGGAAGCGGATTTTATAGGCACGGGTATCGCCTTCATTAAACCACGCCAGCAGCGCCTGCTGCCCCTGCTCTCCGGGCATCCACGCCAGCGTGAAGCTGGTATCTCCGGCAGATTTCTGCCCCTGCCCGGTCGCAGTCCAGTCTGCATCTTCATCATCGAGATAGCTGTCGTCATAGGACTCAGCGGTCAGTTCGCCGGGCGTCAGGTCTTTAACTTTTGCCAGACGCGACCAGTCAACGTCTGAAAGCGGATTCGCGTAAGGGTCACCGCTCCCCTTATAAACCCACAGGGTGGTCCCGGCACCTTTCACCGGCATTGTAGGATTTGGTACAGGCATAGCGTCCTCACATTTCATAGGTAATGACATAAGTCAGATCGGCTGAACTCCACAAGCCCGCATCATCGTCGCGCCGGTAGTCATAGCCGCTGGCCACCATACTGGTGATCAAATCTGACAGTGCCGGGATATCGCTCATCACCGGATAAATCCGGGACTCCATCCACGCATCCAGCTCTGAATCCGGCACCTGAGCAGGCAGGAAAACTTCGATATGCAGCTCCGCCTGCCAGGTATCGCTGTCCAGCTCTTCGCCCGTGTATTCAGCGCCGGTGAGATAAACGGCAACTGCCGGAAAATCCGCCTCATCAAAAACAGCGGGGCGACCATCAAAAAACGTCGCCCCGGTGTCATGCTTCTCCAGTGCATCCAGTACGGCTGCACGGAGTTCAGTATGTTTCATCGCTTTATTACCATCCTCAGTTGATGCTGCAGCGCATAGCCCAGCTCTTTCGGAAGACGTTCACGCCGTATCCGCTCAATATTTTGTTTAAACGCCGTGGTCAGCGGCACCGCCATCGGGATTTTCACCACATCAATGGGGTAACGGTTTTTCCCAGCCACACGCTGCATGACATGCCACCGGCCATTTTTCAGTTGCTGAATAAACGCGCCGGGAATACGACGGTTACCCACCACAAGCACGCTGCCGCCACCTTTCAGGGATGAACGCTGCCCCTTTTTACGACGCCTGCGGCGCGAAAGGACAACCCGCGCATTACCCAGCTTGATTACGGGCAAATCCCCCCGGTTAACTTTGATTCTGGCCTGCGGATTTTTGACCGTGGCCCTTTTCAGCCTGGCCCTTTCCTTTACCAGTTTCCGGCGTACCTTTGTCTCACGGGCAACCTGTGACGCCGACTGCGATATCGCGGATGAAGCAACGCGGTTAATGGCCATTGCGGCGGCACCAGGCACCGCCGTTTTGCTGATACGGCTGAGGTTTTCAACGGCCTGCTCAAGACCTTTTATGGCCATACATCCCCCTTTCAGCGGCGACGGTTAACGGCAGGCGGTACGCCCCGTCCAAGCCAGAGATGACAACTTCCGCCATCATCCGGCGAAACCCGATCTACCCAGAAATTTTCCTCACCGATGGTCAGCGTGTCTCCACGCCGCAGCTGCCGCACCTCATCAGTCCGGACAAACAGGGACGGGCTGGAGCCTTCAACGCGCACGCCCTGTCCGGCATAGCTGATATTTTCAGGGTCATCAAAAACACCACGTATCACCGCACCTGACTGCTCACCGGATGTAATGGTGGCTGACGTTCCCATGTACCCGCGTATCGTTTCATCGGCGCGGGCAATGGCAGCATCGAACAGGTTATCGAAATCAGCCACAGCGCCTCCCGTTATTGCATTCTGGCCAGGCCGCGCTCTGTCATTTCGGCTGCCACACCGGCAGAGACACGAAACGCCGTTCCCGGCAGCACAAATGCCACAGGTTCATCCCGCGTGGCGTGAAGTGCATCAGTATGCAGCTTCACCAGTGCCACGACCGTGACCAGTTCAGACGTATCCAGAATCACGGTATCCGGCTGCGCTGATCCCACCTCATTTTCATGTCCGGTCAGCACATTTTCCCGGCTGAGAGGGGTGTCCTGACCGGCAGTTTCATCCGTGTCATCAAGCTCCTCTTTCAGCTCTGCCACACGGAGCGCCAGTTCTTCTTTCGTCCCCGTCAGGCTGACATCACGGTTCAGTTGTTCACCCAGCGAGCGGAGACGGGCAATCAGTTCATCTTTCGTCATGGACTCCTCCACAGAGAAACAATGGCCCCGAAGGGCCATGATTACGCCAGTTGTACGGACACGAACTCATCAGGGTCAGCCAGCAGCATCAGCGGTGCTGACTGAATCATGGTGAACTCACGCGCCGGATCGCCGGTGGTCACCCAGTTTTTCGGGTAACGGGCAGAGGCGTTAATGCCTTCGCGCTGTGCGTCCGCATCCTGAATGCAGCCATAGGTGCGCAGACCGCGTGCCTGAGTGTTCCCCAGCACCATCGTGTTGTCCGGCAGGAAGTTCTTTTTGACGCCGTTTTCCACGTACTGTCCGGAATACACGACGATGGCCACATCGCCATACATCCCCTTATAGGACACCGCTTTGCCCAGGTCTTTCACCGCTGTCTCCAGCTCGGAATTAGAGCCACGACGGGTATCCAGCTTCTCCTTGACGGCTTTGAAGGAACGGAACAGCGCCCAGCCTTTCGGATCGAACACGATGATATTCACCACACCGCTGGCGTTCAGCGCGTAGGCTTCGATATCGTCGGTCGGGTCATACGTGGACTTGTCACGCTTGCTCCACTCCGTGCCGCCGGACTGCGTGATGTTATTCTCCTCACTGCGGCCCATATCCACCTCAACCGGATCGAAGGCTTCACCGGTCATGGTGTATTTGCCCTTAAGCACGGCAGAAACTGCCTGCATCTCTTCGACCTGAGCAATGGCCAGCTCTTCGTCACGCATGTTCTGCATGATGATGCGACGGCGGCGGTAAGCCGGGTCCGCCAGATTCTGCGGATCTTCATCCGGCAGGCGACGCAGGGTCATCTGCGGATTCACTTCATGCTTCGGCTTGACATATCCCGGCGTAAATTCAGAGGTGGAGCCGCCACGGGAACGGATAACCTCACCGGAAACAATCGGCGAAACGTACAGCGCCATGTTTACCAGTCCCGGAATTTGTGAGAGATAGACTTTCTCCGTGGTGAAGGGATAGCTCTCACGGAAAAAGAGACGCAGAAACAGCGGATCAAACTTAAATTTCTGCTCATTTGCCGCCAGCAGTTGGGCGGTTGTGTACATCGACATAAAAAAATCCCGTAAAAAAAGCCGCACAGGCGGCCTTTAGTGATGAAGGGTAAAGTTAAACGATGCTGATTGCCGTTCCGGCAAACGCGGTCCGTTTTTTCGTCTCGTCGCTGGCAGCCTCCGGCCAGAGCACATCCTCATAACGGAACGTGCCGGACTTGTAGAACGTCAGCGTGGTGCTGGTCTGGTCAGCAGCAACCGCAAGAATGCCAACGGCAGCACCGTCGGTGGTGCCATCCCACGCAACCAGCTTACGGCTGGAGGTGTCCAGCATCAGCGGGGTCATTGCAGGCGCTTTCGCACTCAATCCGCCGGGCGCGGTTGCGGTATGAGCCGGGTCACTGTTGCCCTGCGGCTGGTAATGGGTAAAGGTTTCTTTGCTCGTCATAAACATCCCTTACACTGGTGTGTTCAGCAAATCGTTAACGGCATCAGATGCCGGGTTACCTGCAGCCAGCGGTGCCGGTGCCCCCTGCATCAGACGATCCAGCGCAGTGTCACTGCGCGCCTGTGCACTCTGTGGTGCTGCGGCCAGAATGCGGCGGGCCGTTTTCACGGTCATACCGGGGGTTTCTGCCAGCACGCGTGCCTGTTCTTCGCGTCCGTGAGCCTCCTCACAGTTGAGGATCCCCATAATGCGGCTGTTTTCTGCCGCAACCGCTGCGGTGATCTGCGCGTTCACGTCCGGCTGCGCCGCGCTGGCGTTCTCGCCCTCCGTCGCTGGCACCACGTCAGTAACGTCAGCCTGCGAAGCAGTGGCTGAAACAGTTGTTGATTGAGTCTCTTTGGTCATTCGCCCTCCTGAGAGACGGGATTTACGTGCATCCAGTGCATCACGCATGACGGTGATCGCATCGGTGCTGTTAACAAGTTCATCAGCCAGTCCGGCATCAATGGCCTCCTGACCGCTGTACACTGCAGCCTCGGTATCCAGCACAACCTGCACGGACAGGCCGGTATATGCCGACACCTTCTGCGCAAACATCTGGCGGGTTGCGTCCATCCGGGACTGCAGTGTCTCCCGGACGTCATCCGGAAGATGGCTGTAGGGGTTGCCATCCACCTTATGGCTGCCGCTGTAAATCAGCGTGATTTCCACACCCTGTTTCTCCAGCGCAGCACCGTAATTACTGTGAGCCATCATGACGCCGATGGAGCCTGTCCGGGCGGTCTGCGTGACCAGACGCCGGGAGGCGGCACTGGCAAGCAACTGACCTGCACTGCAGTTCATGTCGTTGGCAAGCGCCCATACCGGTTTTATGTCACGCACACGGGCGATGATGTCAGCGCAGTCAAATGCCCCCGCCACCATCCCGCCGGGCGTGTCCATATCGAGCAGAATGCCGTCCACCATCGGATCGCTGGCAGCCTGTTGCAGACGGGCGATAATGCCGTTGTAACCGGTCATCCCCGAGTACGGCTGCAGCGCCCGCGTCCGGCTGACCAGCGTGCCGGACACCGGCAGCACGGCGATGCCGTTCATGACCTGATAACTGCGGGCCTGTCGTGGTCCGTCATCATCACCGGATAATGCCAGCGTCGCGAGTGCCTCCTGGGCAGTCAGGCTGTCGCCGGACACCGCATCCGTCAGGCTGCTGATCCCAAGCTGGCCTGCAAGCGCACAAAAGAAAACCCGCGCATAGGCGGGTTCAAGCATCAGCGGCTCATTAAAGGCCATGCTGGCAATATGCGGGAGATTACGCAGCTCTGCTGTCACTCTTCTCCTCCTCTGTTGATTGTCGCAGCCCGGATTCAAATGCTGCAGCCGCCCAGGCGGGCGGTTTAAGACCGGCTGCACGGCGCTCCATCGTTTCACGGACCTGCTGGGCAAAAATTTCCTGATAGTCGTCACCGCGTTTTGCGCACTCTTTCTCGTAGGTACTCAGTCCGGCTTCTATCAGCATCACCGCTTCCTGAACTTCTTTCAGACCATCGATGGCCATACGACCGGAGCCTATCCAGTCGCAGTTCCCCCAGGCACTGCGGGCTTCCTGAAAACTGAAGCGCGCTTTTGAAGGTAACGTCACCACGCGGCGAACGATGGCCTCTTCCAGCCAGCACAGAAACATCTGGCTCGCCTGACGGGATGCGACGAATTTTCGCCGCCCCATAAAGTACGCCCACGACTCGTTCGCACTGGCCCGTGCCGTGGAGTAGCTCATCTGGGCGTAATTCCGGGAAAGCTGCTCATACGAGACACCCAGCCCGGCAGCGATATACCGCAGCAGTGACTGCTCAAACACGGAGTAGCCGTTATCCGTATCCTGAGCCGTCTGCAGGTTCAGTGAGTCACCCGGCATCAGGTGCGGTACTTTTGCGCCTCCCAGCCGGACCGGCGCTGCGGCGTAATACGCGGCAATTTCACCAATCCAGCCGGTCAGCCTTTCCCGCTGCTCCTGACTGTTCGCGCCCAGAATAAAATCCATCGCTGACTGCGTATCCAGCTCACTCTCAATGGTGGCGGCATACATCGCCTTCACAATGGCGCTCTGCAGCTGCGTGTTCTGCAGCGTGTCGAGCATCTTCATCTGCTCCATCACGCTGTAAAACACATTTGCACCGCGAGTCTGCCCGTCCTCCACGGGTTCAAAAACGTGAATGAACGAGGCGCGCCCGCCGGGTAACTCACGGGGTATCCATGTCCATTTCTGCGGCATCCAGCCAGGATACCCGTCCTCGCTGACGTAATATCCCAGCGCCGCACCGCTGTCATTAATCTGCACACCGGCACGGCAGTTCCGGCTGTCGCCGGTATTGTTCGGGTTGCTGATGCGCTTCGGGCTGACCATCCGGAACTGTGTCCGGAAAAGCCGCGACGAACTGGTATCCCAGGTGGCCTGAACGAACAGTTCACCGTTAAAGGCGTGCATGGCCACACCTTCCCGAATCATCATGGTAAACGTGCGTTTTCGCTCAACGTCAATGCAGCAGCAGTCATCCTCGGCAAACTCTTTCCATGCCGCTTCAACCTCGCGGGAAAAGGCACGGGCTTCTTCCTCCCCGATGCCCAGATAGCGCCAGCTTGGGCGATGACTGAGCCGGAAAAAAGACCCGACGATATGATCCTGATGCAGCTGGATGGCGTTGGCGGCATAGCCGTTATTGCGTACCAGATCGTCTGCGCGGGCATTGCCACGGGTAAAGTTGGGCAACAGGGCTGCATCCACACTTTCACTCGGTGGGTTCCACGACCGCAACTGCCCTCCAAATCCGCTGCCACCGCCGTGATAACCGGCATATTCGCGCAGCGATGTCATGCCGTCCGGCCCCAGAAGGGTGGGAATGGTGGGCGTTTTCATACATAAAATCCTGCAGGTCCCCTGCGTCGCTGTGTCATGCCGGTCTGCACTTCCAGCTCTGCAATATATTTTTTCAGGTCAGACACGGAAGTGGCCGTAAACTCCACCCTTCGTCCGTCTTTCTGTACTGTTGCCACCCGTTTACCTGTCATCAGGTCATGCAGTGCCGCACGGGCAGCGGCAAGTTCTTCCTGTCGCGTCATTCATCCTCTCCGGATAAGGCACGGGCGTAATCTGCCAGTGTTTTCTTGTTGGTTGCTGCACCATCCTCTTCCTGCAGGCTCGCCAGCAGCGCACTGAGATCCAGCTGCCAGCGGGAAATACTGATGCGCAGCGCCGCCAGCGCATAAACGAAGCAGTCGAGTGCCTCATTGCGTCGCTTTTTGCTGTCCCACAGTATTTTTTTCCTGCCATCCACCCATTTTTCGACCTGCTCTTCAGCAGTCAGCTGCTGCGCTTCGGTCAGATCAAAAATATCCGGGTTATTCGGGAAGTGAACGGCACCGGGAAGCGGTTCATCCCCTTCCGGCGTCAGTGTGAAGCGGTTATAAATCTGCTCTTTCGCGGTATCCGTACCGATTTCGGTAAGGTAAACCCCGTTTTTGTTTCGCTTACGTGGCATGCTGGCCACCGGCTTTCCGTAGACGGATGCCCCTTTAATGGGGATCACCCGGAACAGCCCATGTTTTTTCGAGCGTTCATACACAATGGTCGGGTCAATCCCGCCAGTATCCCAGCAGATACGGGATATCGACATTTCTGCACCATTCCGGCGGGTATAGGTTTTATTGATGGCCTCATCCACACGCAGCAGCGTCTGTTCATCGTCGTGGCGGCCCATAATAATCTGCCGGTCAATCAGCCAGCTTTCCTCACCCGGCCCCCATCCCCATACGCGCATTTCGTAGCGGTCCAGCTGGGAGTCGATACCGGCGGTCAGGTAAGCCACACGGTCAGGAACGGGCGCTGAATAATGCTCTTTCCGCTCTGCCATCACTTCAGCATCCGGACGTTCGCCAATTTTCGCCTCCCACGTCTCACCGAGCGTGGTGTTTACGAAGGTTTTACGTTTTCCCGTATCCCCTTTCGTTTTCATCCAGTCTTTGACAATCTGCACCCAGGTGGTGAACGGGCTGTACGCTGTCCAGATGTGAAAGGTCACACTGTCAGGTGGCTCAATCTCTTCACCGGATGACGAAAACCAGAGAATGCCATCACGGGTCCAGATCCCGGTCTTTTCGCAGATATAACGGGCATCAGTAAAGTCCAGCTCCTGCTGGCGGATGACGCAGGCATTATGCTCGCAGAGATAAAACACGCTGGAGGGGTCATCCGGCGTCCATTTGAGGCCAAACGGCGTCTCTTTGTCGCCAAATTTAAGATACTGCTCCTCCCCGCAATGCGGGCAGGCAACATGAAAACGCATAAAATGCGGGGATTCACTGGCTGCACGCTCAATCTGACAGGTGCCTCTCACTTTTGGCGTGGAGCCACGGATGGACTTTGGCCAGACCGAGCCTTCAATACGCTTGTCACCCAGGAACGTCGGAGAGCCTTCCTGTTCAATATCATCATCAAAAGCAGCAAGTTCATCATAACCCGCCACATCCACCGACTTTTCACGGTAGTTTTTTGCCGCTTTACCGCCCAGGCACCAGAAGCCACGCCCATTAGTGAAACGCTTCATGGTGAGCGTGTTATCCCGGTGCTTTTTGCCATACCACGGGGCCAGCGCCAGCAGCGACGGAATATCACGAATAGTCGGCTCAACGTGGGTTTTCATAAAGTTCTCGGCATCACCATCCGTCGGCAACCAGATAAGGGTGTTGCGCTGCTTATGCTCTATAAAGTAGGCATAAACACCCAGCAGCATTTTGGAATAACCGACACGGGCAGACTTCACCACATTCACCTCACGGATGTAGTCGCTGCCCATCGCATTCATGATGGCCCGCTGAAAGGGCAGTGTTTCCCAGCGCCCTTCCTGGTATGCGGATTCTTTCGGGAGATAGTAATTAGCATCCGCCCATTCAACGGCGGTCTGTGGCTCCGGCCTGAACAGTGAGCGAAGCCCGGCGCGGACAAAATGCCGCAGCCTGTTAACCTGACTGTTCGATATATTCACTCAGCAACCCCGGTATCAGTTCATCCAGCGCGGCTGCTTTGTTCATGGCTTTGATGATATCCCGTTTCAGGAAATCAACATGTCGGTTTTCCAGTTCCGGAAAACGCCGCTGCACCGACAGGGGGAGCCCGTCGAGAATACTGGCAATTTCACCTGCGATCCGCGACAGCACGAAAGTACAGAATGCGGTTTCCACCACTTCAGCGGAGTCTCTGGCATTCTTCAGTTCCTGTGCGTCGGCCTGCGCACGCGTAAGTCGATGGCGTTCGTACTCAATAGTTCCTGGCTGGAGATCTGCCTCGCTGGCCTGCCGCAGTTCTTCAACCTCCCGGCGCAGCTTTTCGTTCTCAATTTCAGCATCCCTTTCGGCATACCATTTTATGACGGCGGCAGAGTCATAAAGCACCTCATTACCCTTGCCACCGCCTCGCAGAACGGGCATTCCCTGTTCCTGCCAGTTCTGAATGGTACGGATACTCGCACCGAAAATGTCAGCCAGCTGCTTTTTGTTGACTTCCATTGTTCATTCCACGGACAAAAACAGAGAAAGGAAACGACAGAGGCCAAAAAGCTCGCTTTCAGCACCTGTCGTTTCCTTTCTTTTCAGAGGGTATTTTAAATAAAAACATTAAGTTATGACGAAGAAGAACGGAAACGCCTTAAACCGGAAAATTTTCATAA
>NZ_MKIE01000013.1 GCF_001855385.1 Andreesenia angusta
AGAAGATCGGGAGTTACATAAAGTTCTACAACGAGAGCAGATATCAAAAAAGATTAAAGTGCCTGACTCCGATTGAATATCGAAATCAAGCACTATTAACCTAATACCATGATGTTTAATTTAATTACCTGTCTACTTGACAAGGATCAGTTCAATTCCTAAGCAGGTTCTTTTTTGCTATCTTACAACCAGTCTCTTTGTTTCAACTACCACATCTCCGACTTTTACAGTCACTATATTTACGCTGTTTTTTGTAAGGTCTGAAGCGCTGATAGTTACTTCTCCATTATTAGAGCCTTCAACAGGTCTAAGTGTCTTCGGATCCTTATCCGGCGCATCGGCCATATTTCTAATTTCTACTGATACTTTATCTATAACTCTTTTTACTTTTATTCCATTTATATCTGTCTGGTAAACTTTTATTGTGGTACTTTCATCCCCTATAAGCTCCGGCAAAAGTCCCTCTACAACCATTTTTTCCACTGATGATTCTGACGGCGCCACTATTTTCATAGTTGCAGCTTTTTCAATCCCCTTGTATGAAAACTTACACTCCAGATTTCCTTCAAATCCAGTTTTCAGCTTTATTTCGAACTCATCGTCTTTCCCCGACACTAAATCCTTGCTCTCTAGCAGTCCATCGCCGGATAATACTTCTATTTCTACATTCTCGTCCGGTACCATATATATCCCGTGCTGGTCTCTTATTCTGACTTTCACAGTATGAGTTCTATCTTCATCCAGCAAACCTACCGCTGAGGACATTTCAGAAGTCCATCCTTCCAACTCTAGTTCTTTTGGCTCAGATTTATCTACTGTTTCAAATTCTCCTGGAAGCATTATATCTGGATAGATTTTTCCGCCTTCACTGAATATAAGCTTGAAGCTTCCTGTTCCGTTTACTACGTGGTTTATCTTGAATATATGATTTTCAGATAGAACTTCACCCTCTAAGCTATTATTTTTATCTCCTACACTTGCGATGTCGTTAGCTGATGAACTCAAGGCTATATTTTGACCGCTTTTCAGCTTGATTTCTCCTATCTCTTCGAACTGATCCTTGGCCATTATATAGATGTAGTTTCTGTCGGAACCCTTAGGCAGCCTCTTTTCGACATTATCCCAATCCGGTCCATCTGCACCCGCAAACGTCCAGTCTACCACACTCACAACTCTTCTGTTTTCCCCTCTGATTCTTATCTTCTCTATTACTATCTTTTCTCCTTTGTCGTTTATATACTCTATATCTACAAACTGGGTTACATTGTGAGTAAGATTCATCTCCTTGTCAGCTGTGAATTCCTCATCTTCTCCGGTCACTTCATCCGTCCTTCTAACTGTAATTTCGCCTCTTACAGAGTCGGTTATATCCCTTCCAGCTTTATTATATGCCTTTAAGGATATAAGTGCATCTTCTCCAGCTGGTAGTTCATGCTTATCTATCTCAACTCTAGCTATTGCGCTACCCTCTTTGTCATCGCTAGGGCTGTAGTCGTATGAATCCTCTGCACCGTTTTCAAGGTCTTTTACAGTGAAAGTGTAGTCGCTTTCGTAGCTTAGTGCCTCTACAGTATTGACCAGTAGTACTCTCTTATCCCCATTTTCATATGATACTCCGGCTAAAGTTATGCCTCCTATTTCCACATTTCCAGCTCCAGAAGGTGTCAGTATCTCAAGCCTTCTGTTTAAGGTCACTCTGTATTTGTAGGCGTCTATCATCTCCACTTTTCTGATTTCTATATCAGTGGACTCTTCTCTGACTTCCACTTTCACTTCAAGGCTCTTCAGAAGCCCTTGCGTGTCCACTACGTTCTGCGGAAGTACTATTGTGCCTGTGGCTGTGTACTTTCCTGGCTTGTCTTTGCTGTAGTTTGGATCCAGCGTCCATCTTATCTGGGCCTCCATCCTCTCTCCGCCTATGACAGTTATACCTATCTTTTCAGGAAGCTGCGAAAGTGCATCCTCTCTAGTTGTGCCATACTCTACAGAGTACTCCTGTTGAGAAAGCGGGCTTATTCTGTTGAGTATCTTCTCTTCGGCCATTTCCTCTCTGCTCTTGTCTACAGTTATCGTAGCACTTACATCTTTAAGTGCTTTCTTGGGGTCTTCTATCCCCTTTGGAATCTCTATTTTTCCATAGATATAGTAGTTTCCAGAAATCTTCTGGTTGTAGTTTGTTCGCTCATAATCCCAGTTTATCTTCAAAAGAATTGTTTTGCCGTTTGTGAGTTTAACTGCCGCTTCTCTAGGTAGCTTTTCAACTGCGGATCCAAGCTCCACATCTTTCTCGACTCTTATGCTCAGGCTCTCCAGAAAGCTGTGCGATTCCACTGTTTCAAGGCTGTCGCCAGTTCCAGGCGTTTCAGGAATACTTTCAGAACCGCTTCCTCCACTTCCATTTTCCGGTTCTTTCCTGCCTTCAATGTTGTAGACAAGCTGGGAAACAGCCCCCCTGTATATCGAGGACTCCAATCCACCGGATATATCCTTCGTAAAACCGTATCTATCGGCTGTATATGAGTACCCGAGTGGATATCCCCCGAACTCCTCAGCTTCAACTTCTTTGCCCACGATTCTGACCATAGCTGCTAGAGCCTCTATGTAGCTGATTTTTTCATCCGGACCAAATTTTCCATCTCCAGTTCCAACCATCCAGCCCTTTTTAACCACTGCCGCTATCTCCTTTGAAGCCCAGCTGTCTTTTGCATCTGCAAAGTCGGCTTTCTTGTCCAGCTTAAGCTTTCTCCATCTAGCCACCGTAACGGCAAACTCAGCCCTGGTTATCGTATTTGCCGGACGGAATGTACCGTCCGAGTATCCCGTAACTATGTCTTTGCTGTAGGTATACTCTATCGCCTTCTTGTATCTAGAATCCCCTATATCCTTAAGCGCTACGGCCCCGTATACCGGCAGAGACCCCATAAATATCGCCGTCGCAAGCGCAAGGCTCGCTATTCTCTTCTTCATAATTACCCCTCCTGTTATCCCATCATGTTTATTCTCTTTACAACCTCTTCCCTGTCGAACCTTTCGTATTCCGGAACGGGAATGAGCACTGTCCTCTCCCAGTCCCCTTTTGTAAAGTAGCTTCTGTAGCTGACCGCTATGCTCTCGCTCTCCTTGTCGAACTCGGCCACTCCGAAGTCCCTCGCCCTGCCTCTGGTTCTAAAAACATGTACAAATGTACTCGTTTATAGATAATTCGCACTTATGCCACATCTATGGCTAAGCCTTGGTTGGGCCAGTTGGTTATCCCACAACCATATTTAAAAACAGTATGATTTAGTCTTTATTCAACCCTCTTTTCAGATAAAATACAAGCTCTGCAGTGCAGGCTACCGGTATTTGTGATTGAATAGCTGACTATTGTCTATCTATTCGTGCTTGGAGTATCTCTTTTACTTTCCTGTAGTCGGTGTGTAGCTTTATTTCGCTGTCGTCTCTTCGCTTCAGTATATTTAAACTTGCATTTATATCGGCATCTATTGTTCCACAGTTGGTACAGTTGAATACTTCTCCACTTCTCGCTCCAAATTCTCCACATTTACTGCATATCTGACTAGTATAGGCCGGGTTTATATAAGTGTACTTTATGCTGTTGTATTCGCATTTAAATTCAAGCCTGGCTTTTATATATCCCTTTATCCATCTGGAGAGCTTACGCTTTACCGACTTTGGAAATCTGTCGTTCCAGCTTGCAAAGCTCAGGTCTTCCATGACTATTTCTCCTGGCTCTTCATTTTTTATCAAGCCGTTTATGGAGTGGTTTATATATGACTTCACCCTCTGGTCATGTTTAGCTTTTTTACGATTGTATTTTATTTTCCCTAAGTTGTTCAGCTCTATGTTCTGTGCTGCTGCATAGTTCCCTTCGCTCAGATACCTGTTTTTAAGTGCATAGAATCTGTTTCTTGCACTGTTCACCTCTTTCAGCCTCTCTGTCTCTTCGCTCAGATAGTTGTTCAAGTTTTCTCCATAGGTTGTCTTACCTGAAACAGCAAACAGTGTCCTGTAGCCCTTGTCTATCCCTATTATGTTCTGATAGCCATGCTTCTTTTTCGCTATCTTCAAAGGGCAGTGCAGTTCTATTCTGTTGTCCTTGAACTTCACAGTCATAGTTCTGTCGTAGATGTTTCGGTCTTTAAGTTTTACAGTTACTCGCTTTCCCTTTTTAGTGGAGCTTATCCTTATTTGACCGTCACCGTACGAGTAGAGTCCAGTGTCTATAGAGAAAGTGTCTGTGTTGGAATACGGCACTTTTCCTTTGTACTTTCTGGTCAGCCTTCTTATAAGGCTGTTCAGGTATCCTGTGTCTAATCTATACAGTTTTATTGCTTCTGGAATTTGAATGCTTTTGTTTTGAAGTATCCGCTGATACAGTTCATCGGCCTTCAGTATATACCTTATATAATGCAGTTCCTGTTTTGACAGCTTTTTGTTCTTGTTTACAGCGCTCTTTACTCTCAGCTTTATATTGCTCCAGCTGCTCTTTATATTCGATACGGCTTCCGAAAGGGCCAGCTTCCAGTACCTTGCTGGAAGCTTCCATTGCTCTGCGAACTTGGTCTTCACCCATTCGTCTCTGATATCCCTATCTCTTTTGATCAGGACTATACTGTTTATTCCGCTGTATCTGGAGTAGACGTAGTTTTTTACACACCTGTATCTCTCTCCTATAAGTTTAAGTTCCTTAAGCGCATTATTGTCCAAGCTGTATGAGTGCTGTTTCACAGTCTTGACTACAGTTTCCAACTCTCTCACCTCTTCTGTTAACACCATTCTATAACAAAACGGTGTACAGAACAAGTGTTCTGTCTCTTTTCATCATATTGTTTTTAAATACGGTTGTCCTGAATTATCCAGTACTTTGTACATGTCTTTAGATTGTTCATACAGAGCCGCTACGCCCCGTACAGTTCTCTTATGAACTTCTTATGCTTTCACATAAGCACAGACTATATCACCACCCATAAGGGTGCTCCCCATTTCCCCTGTCAATAGCTTACAGGGTACGAGATTCCTCTCTAGTCGTTGAACGTTCCCCTCTTCGGGGCTTCGCTGCTGATTACCCATTGTCTCAGTGTTTAGGATTTAACCCTGCACCATCCAGTTGATTTTTTCTGCTTTCGGCACTTTCACGCTTGAGCTTTTTTCATCTCTACGTTGTAGTTCAACTGGCTTTAGGGACTTCCAGCAATTAAAGGAGTTTTGGGTAGACAACATCTACCACTCTGCACTCTTTACGAATGCAGGGAGCTGTTTTCATAAAACATTTATACCTTTTTACACTCTTGTGTATGTTTTTCTATGTTTTATGCAACTATTTGTTGCTCCAGCAGACGACGTCTCCGTTTATAACGGCCCCGTCCCTTGTCACAATTACATAGGCCTTGTCCTCTATGTACTTTAGGTGCCTGTAGTTGATATATATACCCATTCCACCCAAGAGCACCACCGCTCCGTAGATTCCAAGCACAACCAGCTTTTCCTCAAGCAGTATAAGCATAGGTATAAATATTATCGTCCCGAGTATCAATATCATTATCATCATTCCCATGCTGGCAGTTCTCATGTCCTGCTTTTCCTCGGCCAGCTTCCGCCTCCAGGTGCTCGAGTCGTACACCCACTTTGCCAGCACTGTGTTTTCAGCCATGGCCTCTTCCATTATCCTGGACTTCTCCCTGAATAGAAGTACCCCTGAAATCCATGCAGAGAGCGCTACGAATATCCCAAGCAGCACAAGCGCACCGCCTCCGTCGTACATCTCTATCCCCACAAACTCCGGAATCAAACTTATGAACACCCCTAGAAGCGCTATTCCGTATGTAATCCATAGATTTCTCTTTTGCGTATTTTTCATCGTCTTCACCTCACTCTTATCGTTTTCTCTTTTTTCGATTATACCACAGAAATTCGCCTCTAATTAGAAAAAGCCCACCGACAATTGTGCCAGTGGGCTTTTCAGCAGTTTCCCTTAATCCAGCTCCACGCTCTGGTAGAGCTCCTCTATCTCGTTCTTGGACATCAGCCTCTCTGTAACTATGGCTATTATCGCTATTACAGGAAGGTTCAAAAGAAACCTCGTTATGGTGAACTTCGTCCCGAGCGCCGATGCCTCAAACAGCAGCAGTGGTATCTTAGTGGTGGACCATGCCCCTATAAACACAAGCACGTTTGAGATTTTGGACCGCTTTGCAAGCAGCACCTTCGCAACAGGAAAAGCCGCATAGAGCGGGCCTGCCGCCGCCGACCCTATAAAGAATCCCAGCAGAACCCCTTTTATTCCGGAGCCTTCTCCCATGTACTTGACCATGGTCTCCTTCTCCACCCATACGTCTAGGAGGCCTAAGAGTATGAATATAGGCGGAACTACCATCAAGAGCTCTTTCAAGTTTCTCCCCACTATGTTGAATGACTCTTTTCCAAGCTCAGGCGATGCAAATACTAGAATTACATTGACTACAAATAATCCTAAAAATATCTTATACTTCTTTATATACTCATTCATTACAACAGCACCCCCATAAGTATCGCTACCACAAACGAAAGCACAAAGGCCATTGAGTTCCTTATAGTGGTTATCTTCTTGCCGAAAGTCCTGGCCTCCATAGGTATTGTGACTATTCCGACCATCATAAGCGTAGATACAAAAGTGGCTATTTGCACAGTTCCAGCTCCATTCTGAAGAAGCGCCGCGGCCAGCGGAAAGGCCACAAAGGCCGGTATAAGCGTGATGGAGCCTATAAGTCCCGCTATTATCATCCCGAGCGCTCCCGACTCCCCTCCTATTATCTTGGAAATCAGCTCTGGGTCAAGCCAAGATAGTATAAGCCCTATTATCATTATGATCGACAGAAGCTGTGGCATCATGGCCTCGAAAGACTTCCAAGCCTTTTTAAGCGCCTGCTTCGTCTTTTTCTTACTCTTTACAGCGGATATGATTACAAGTGTTATTGCAAGCGCATAAAGTATTTTAGTAAACATAATCTTCGTCTCCTTTCTTGATCTTATGAGACTATTATATGCTAAAATATACTCAATATATGTAACCGCTGTTACAAAGCTGTTGTTTTTAAATTTTGGAGGTGTTTTTTTGGATATGCATTATGTAGTAGATGTACTTTCAGGCAATGCGCTTTTTAAGGGAATCGATCCTGCTAGAATTGAATATCTGATTTCACTTTGCAGATACAATATGCTCAGTCTCTCAGCCGACACTATAATATCCTCTGAAAACGAGCCCTGCAAGAGCATGGGCTTTGTGCTGGATGGGAAAGTGTCTAACTGCAAGACAAGCCCTTCTGGCAGCAATGTAGTTGTAAAGACTATGGTCAAGGGCGAGTATTTCGCAGAGGCGCTTGTGTTCTCGTCTTCTGGGGAATGCCCGTCCACCATAGTGGCTGAGAAAAACAGCACCGTGCTTATGATCTCGGCCAAGGATGTGCTGATCATATGCGAGGAGGAGCCTGTGTTTTTAAGGAACTTGCTGGTAAGCCTTTCAGACAAGGTCTTTATGCTAAACAAGAAGATAAGGCTGCTCTCTTATCCGTCTGTAAGGCAGAGGCTGGCCAGCTTCCTTTTAGACGAAATGCACAAGCACCACTCTTCCAAGCTCACCCTCGACAAGACAAGAGAGGAGCTTTCCGAGTATATAGGAGTGGCCCGCCCTTCAGTGTCCAGAGAGCTCTCTAAGATGGCTGAAGACGGGCTTATCTCGGTTTCAAGGAGGTCCATAGAGATACTGGACGCAGAAGCGCTTAGCAGCATTCTATAGCTTTATCTTTAGCGCCCTTGCAACCTTCGGGACGAATGTCTCTCTTGTGATCTCCAAGCTGTAGAAGCTCTCCAGATACTCCTCTATCCAGGCGTAGTACTTAAACGGGTCTCTGAATCTTATGGCCTCGTCAATTGCCACTTTAAGCTTCAGTTTCTGAAGCATAAGCCTCCAAATTCCCGACTTTTTTAAGTCCAGTTTTTCAGTTGAGACTATACCCTGTGCTTCAAGTATCTGCTCCACGCTCTCAAGCCTGTAGTCTATGTAGCTCCACCTGAAGTGCGGGTTTTTCATGTCGTTTGAAAGCTTTATGCCTGACAGCGTTATGTCGGCCTTGTTGCTTCTAGAGATTCCGGCTATATCCAGTATCTCCTCCGGCAGACCGTCTGCATCTTCCATATCTCCAAGGCGCACGTCCTCTCCGTCTGGACCGAATTTAATCATCACTCCCCTGAGAGCGCATATAGTCTCCATGGCCTTTCTATAGCTTGCAACCCTCGCCTCAGACGCTGAAATGGGATTCAGGAAGAGCTTTCCGCCCGTCTTCTCGCATATATCAAGCCCTCTGTTTTCAAATAGATTCAAAAAAATGCTCTCCCACTCTCTATTCATGGTCATATTCAGATGTCCGGCTTCGCTCGTCTCAACTCGCTCAAGCATAAGCAGCTCAGCTGAAATTTCGCTTGCAAGCTGTTCCGCCGTCTCTCCCGAGTCTCTGTACTTCATGGCTATATTGCTTGAGAGGTCCAACTCTGATCCGTCTTTCCACTCAAGCTCTATGCGCCTGTTCTCTCTTAGGACTCTCTCTATTTCGTCTGTAAAAAGTTTCTCTACTTCATCTATAGTCTTAAACATGTTTTCTCCTAAATTATCTCTATTTTAAGCTTGTTCTCTGTGGAAGAGTCGCTGTCCACCATGGTAAGCGTGTACGAGATATCCACAGTGCTCCCCACTATCTCTTCTCTTATCTCCACTTCGAGCGAATCTGTAGCTATCTCCATCTTGAATATGCCGTAAGGCGTTCTGTAGTCTAGCACATGGTTCTGCTCTTTGCAGAACACCATGTCGGAGCTGCTCTGCCCTGTGCGCTTCATCTGTACTCTGTCTTTTTCCAGCCTAAGCCTTGTCTTGGAGTTCTCCATGCCTGAGATCTCCGACTCGTCATAGGTTATATAGTCGGCGCCGTCTTTCCTGTAGAGCTTGCCCTCTGTGACAAGCTCTATTGTGTTCTTCTCGCCTTCTTCATCTCTCTGCGTTCCGATTATCCTTAGCTTTATCTCGCTTTTCACTGACTCCACCTCTAAAGTTTTTCTATTTCGACTTTCTGTATCGAGATTATGTTCTTGTTGAGTATGTTTCCGCCTATTCGTCTGAACTTCTCCGGGTCGTCGCTTACGAAGAAGTGATGCTTCGGCTTTTCGTTTCTGCTCGCCAAGAGCTTTCTCTCTGTGAGTATCTCCTTGACTTCCCTGGCAGTCTCGTAGGCCGGGTTTATAAGCTTGACGTCAGGGCCTAGCACCTTGCTCAGCGTATATCTGAGTATAGGGTAGTGTGTGCATCCGAGCACAAGCGTGTCTATGTCGTGCTCCACCATGTCTATGAGGTATTTTTCCGAGGTAAGCCTGGCTATCTCGGTGTCCTCCCAGCCGTCCTCCACTATCTGCACAAATAGCGGGCAGTCCTGCCCTATGACTTCGCTTGAAGGGTTCAGCCTTCTTATCACTTTCTGGTACGCTTCGCTGTTTATGGTCCCCGTAGTCCCTATGACGCCTATCTTGTCGTTCTGCGTCTCTTTTACTGCGGCCTTGGCCCCCGGCTCTATTACACCTATTATAGGCACGTCAAACTCCTCTAATGCAGGCGCAAGCGCCACCGCACTAGCTGTATTGCAGGCTATCACTATAGCCTTTATGTCCTTGCTCAGCAGGAATTTTATGCACTGGAAAGAATACTTGAGCACTGCCTCTTTCGACTTCGTTCCGTAAGGTATCCTCCCTGTGTCTCCAAAGTAGATTATATCCTCATCTGGAAGCTGCTCTACAAGCTCCTTCAGCACAGTGAGCCCGCCTATTCCAGAGTCGAATATTCCTATAGGTCTGTTGTCCATCTCTACCACCCTTTGTCGTAAATTAAGAAAACAGAGATTTCTCTCTGCTTTCTCTACTTCTCCTGATCTATAAAAAAGTTTCTTATATTGTATATGTGGAACTCTGCAGATTCTTGGGCTTTGGCTGTGTCTTGGTCTCTCAGGTATCCCAGTATCTCTTCGTGCTCCTCTATGAGCTTTTTCGCGTTCTCTTCGTACTCTGTGAAGTATATCACCCTGAAACGATGAACTTGGTCTCTAAGCCCCTCCACTATATTTGTAAGCTTGTCGTTTTTCGAAGCTTTCAGCAGTATGTCGTGGAAGGCTGCGTCGCTCTTTATCATGCCTTCAGTGTCTTTATCCTGTACGCACTTTATAAGCTCTCTCGTCGTGTCCTCTAGAAGCTCTATGTCTAGCGGCTCTCTTCTTTCAGCCCCTAGCGACGCTGCCAGCCCTTCAAGCGAAGCTCTGACTTCAAGCACGTCTATGACGTCTTTGAGGGATACGTCTGCTACATAGGCCCCTTTTCTAGGCACCATCACCAGCAGCCCTTCAAGCTCCAGCTTTCTTATGGCCTCTCTGACTGGAGTCCTACTTACTCCAAGCTGCTCCGCCAGCTGAACCTCCATAACTCTCTCTCCAGGAGTGAGCTTTCCCTCTAATATGGCCTCTCTAAGCGTCTCGAAAACTATGTCTCTAAGCGGCTTGTGAGAATCCATCTGTATCATTCCTAAGTCTTTCATTTTCGAATATCTCCTCCAACTAAATCGTTTTTGTCTTTATCGTAAGCTTGACTTTTTTATCCAATTTAGCCTTAGCCTCGTCCAGTTCTTTCTCTGTTTTAAAGATTCCAAATACAGTCGGACCACTTCCACTCATAAGAGCACCTAGCGCTCCCGAAATCACCATCTCCCGCTTTATATCCTCTATTACGGGGTACATCGGTATCGTGACAGTCTCCAGCACGTTCACCATATTCTGAGCCACATGCTCCAAATCGTCCTCCGAGATGGCCTGCATAAGCCTTTCTGTATCTGGTCTTTTATTAAGACCTTCCAAGTTTAAGTTTTGATATATTCGGGCTGTAGAAACCTGTATTTCCGGATTTGCGAGCAGTATATGCTTCCCGCCAAAACCATTAAGCCTCTTCAGCTTCTCTCCTATTCCCTCTGCAAGGGCAGTTCCTCCGTATATACAGTAGGGTATGTCTGCACCTATAGGCTTTCCAATCTCCATAAGCTCAGCCTCCGAAAGTCCCAGGCCCCAGAGCTCATTCAGCCCTTTTAGAGTCGCCGCGGCATCTGTGCTTCCGCCTGCGAGCCCTGCCGATACAGGTATGTGCTTCTCTATCCTGATCTTCACCCCGGAATTCAATCCGTGTTTCTTCTTAAGCGAATCTGCCACTTTGTAGACTATATTGCGCTCGTCTGTCGGAATCTCCAGAGAGTCTGACTCTATCACTATCTTGTCTTCTTCTATCTCCTCGATCTGCAGCGTGTCCTTCAGATCTATCTGCTGCATTATCATTCTGAGGTCGTGGTATCCGTCCTCTCTTCTCCTCAAGACGTCAAGAGAAAGGTTTATTTTGCCGTATGCATCTAGTTTTATGCTCTTCATTCTTCTCTCCCATAATACTGTATATTGTAGAAAGTACCTTTTGAAGTACAATCACCCCTCTATAGTATAATACATTTTCTATTTTTTTAAAGTATTTTTTATAGCTATATATTAGACTAGCTTCCCGAAGCGTACAACAAAAGCCCCAGGTAAAGTATAATTTACCTGGGGCTTTTGCTTCCTATCTGCTAAACTCTAGTCCACGAGCGATATGTCTTCGACTTCTCTGTCCATCAGAGTTATCTGAACAGTCTCTGTCAGTATATCAGAGTAGCTATAAGAAACCATTCTAGACGTGTTGTAGCCACCGTTTATCTTGACCACAAACACACTAGGGTAAACTCCCTCTATTACACCGTCTCTTTCGACTATCTTTTTTCTTCCCTTGTTAGCTCTTAGCTTGATTTTGCGTCCTACATAGTTCTCTACACTTGCTCTTATCTTATCTAATGATTTAGACAAAGCCTTCACCTCTTTCCACATATGACACTCATTTATTCTAACATTTCATTCTGTTTTTGTCAAGTTTTTAACTTTTAATTTTACTATATGTCTTATTGCCTGTCAATCTCTCTTTTCTATGTTTTTTTACAAAAATTTTATATGTATTATTTGGAACTTGGGGTATAATTACTCTAGATTGAATTTTATCGGACATATGCTTATATGTCCTGTTGAAAGGGAGTGTTGTTTTGAAAGGTACTGTTGTTTCAGCTTGGGTAAAGACGAGCAGAAAAGTTTTCGGAGACAGCGTGGCTGAAGCCGGACTTCAGACTATGGGTTTCCCAAGCGATAAATTATTTACACCTACTGAGGAAGTCGACGATTCCAAGGTAAGGTCTTTTATTTCTTTCCTGGCTAGCAAGTCCGGAAAATCTGAAAGCGAGATATGGAAGCTGATAGGTATGGACAATATAATCACCTTCGCCAAAGACTACCCCGCTTTCTTCAAGCAGGACAATCTATACTCTTTCCTGAGATCCATGTATGACGTGCACGTGGTAATAGCGAGCAGAATAAAGGGAGCCAAGCCTCCTCTAGTTTCCATAAAGCCGATAAGCGACTATGTGGCGCAGATGAGCTACGAGTCCCAGCGTGGGATGTTCGACTACTTCCACGGAATGCTTCAGGGAGCCGCCAAACACTTTGGAGAGAACATAAAGGTGGACACAGTTGAAAAGACTTCTACCAAGACAGTCATAAACATAAAGTTCGAAGACAAGATACTCTACAGAAAATCGTACAAGCTGAACAAGCTGGCGTCTCTTGGGTTTATAAGAGATATAGGGATTAAGTCAGGAGTATTGAACCTTCTGCTGGCTGGACTGCCTTCAGCCATAGTCTTTGGTCTGTTTGGAGCCGTTCCCGGGATAATAACTGTCCTTTTACTTAGCTTTATAGTTCCTTCTGTAGCTGTAAAAAGCCTTATGGCCCCTCTTTCCCTTATAAGAAAGCAGATTCTAGACCTAAAGGAGAGAGTCTACTCGGGAGACGTCGTGATATCTTCAAACGACGAGCTAGAGGAGATGAACGAGATACTAGGAGAGTACAAGTCGTCTATAAAGACTGACTTTGTGGGATTCAAAGGCCTTACAGACGAGCTGAACTCGTTTACCGACACTTTCAGGGAGATCTCCGACAATATGGAGCATATATCTAGGGACATCTCGAACGTGGTTGAAGAAGTTGCGCATGTGGCCGTAAGCCAGGCTCAAGAGACAGAAGAATCTGCATTCCTCCTACATAGGAACATAGACACTTTGAACTCCATAGTTGAGAAGGAAAACCAGAGCAAAGACGAGCTGGAGTCTTCTGTAGATATGCTCCAGAGCGGATATTCCGACCTTCGTGGCGCTTCTGAAAGCCTCGAGCAGATGCTGCTTGACTTCAAGAAAGTAAACGAAGACAGTGTCATCCTTAAAGAGCAGGCCAGAGGTGTCACTCAGATTGTGGACACCGTAGAGGTCATAGCCGAGCAGACAAACCTGCTGGCGCTGAACGCCGCCATAGAAGCTTCCCGTGCCGGCGAGTACGGCCGCGGATTCTCTGTAGTTGCTGAGGAGATAAGAGCCCTTGCAGAAGAGTCTAAAGAGGCTGTGAAGAACATAAACATCGGACTTAAGACTTTCGTAAGAGAGATCGACTCTGTTGTGTCCCAGGTAGAGCAACAGTACAACGTGCTGACTGTGCAAAACGAGAAACTCTCTGGAGTTGCGGACGGAAACCAACGAAGTGTGGAGGGCATACAAAAGGTGTCCGAGGCCATTATAGAGATGATAGAAGACCTCACTACAGAGACAGAGTCTATAAACAAGCTAAGCCAGAGCATAGAGTCGCTTGCCTCCATAGCCGAGGAAAACTCTGCTTCTTCAGAGGAAGTCAGCTCTAGCGTAAGCACTTTCACTGGCGAGCTTGAGAACATGATGTCTAATATAAACGAGTTCAAGAGAGTCGCCGAAACCTTCAGAGGTGACCTGGACCAGTACCATATGTAGTGTTAGAAAAATCAGAAAGCTCCGAGGAAATATTTCCTCGGAGCTTTTATTTTTGTATTTAAAAAGGGTTGTTTTTACCAAGCCCCACTGTAACTCCAACCACCAGCACTATGGATATCCCCGCTATTATGAGGTATGCATATGGGTTGTCTTGAAGCGGAAGCTCTATGTTCATGCCGTAGAAGCTTGTGATTATATTCGGGATTGATATTCCAAGCGTTATTATGGCAAGGAATTTCATAACGGTGTTCTGGTTGTTGGATATTACAGAAGCGTAAGTGTCCATCGTTCCACTCAGAATCCTACTGTATATATTGGTCATCTCTATGGCCTGCTTGCCCTCTATTATTACGTCTTCCAAGAGGTCCTGGTCCTCAGGGTACTTCCTTATGCTCTCTGTCTTCAAGAGCTTCTCCAGAGCCATTTCATTGGCCTTCAGGGAAGTCGAGAAGTAGATAAGGCTGTTCTCCAGGTCGAAAAGCTGTATAAGTTCCTTGTTTCTAGTGGATTTGTGGAGTTGCCTTTGGATTCTTGAACTCCTTCTATCTATCTGTTTAAGGTAGGCTAAGTATTTAGCGGCCATTCTGTACAGTATTTGAAGCAGAAATCTGTTCTTCTTGAATGTGAAAAAAGACTTTATCCTGTTCTCTTCAAATAGCTTGAGTATGTTTGTCTCTTCGCTGCAAGTTGTTACTATATAATCGTCGGATATTATTATTCCGAGCGGTATCGTCGTGAAATAGCTGTTTTGCCCTTCCTGCTCGCTCTCCTCCAGTATAGGTATGTCCACTATTATGAGCATAAAGTCGTCCTCTATCTCCATCCTGGGGCTCTCTTCAACGTCTAGAGGGGCCACTATCGCCTCTCGCTCTATACCGAGTTTCTCGCTTACTTCATCTATCTCTTCTTTTGTCGGGTTGACCAAGTTTATCCATGAGCCTTTCTCAAAGCTTTCGAGAGTCTCAAGCTCTCTCTCCATAGTAGATCTGAAAATTTTCATCATATAGTTTCCTCCTATCTTTTACATCCGATATAGAATCTATATGATAAATCTACATCAGATGCTTCTCGTCTGACTCGTGTCGTTTTCCATCTCTCTCTCTACCTTTCTCTTTAGAAATTTCACTTTCTTAAACAAAAGCGAACTGTCTCAACTTATATGATATATTAAACGCAATCATATTTCAAGTTTCTATATATGCAAAAAGACGCCCCGAGGGGCGCCTTCTACTTTAAATATACGTCTAATATGTCAATGACCTCGTCTATCTTCTCTTCGCCTTTTCCTTCCTCTATGGCGTCCTTCACACAATGCCTTATATGTTGCTCGAGTATCCTGTTGTTGGCCTTCTTGAGCAGAGCCATGGCCGAGAGTATCTGCTTGGAGATATCTACGCAGTATCTATCTTCCTCTATCATCCTGACTATCCCGTCTACCTGACCCCTTGCCGTCTTGAGCAGGTTCACGGCCTTCTTCTTGTCCTCGTTCATATATACCATCCTCTAAAGTTCGTATTTTTTAAGCCTAAGCGAGTTCGCAAGAACCGATACAGAGCTGAAAGCCATGGCGGCCCCCGCTATCATCGGATTCAGGAATCCAAGTGCTGCCACCGGTATTCCAAGGGTGTTGTATATAAAGGCCCAGAAGAGGTTCTGCCTCACTGTCTTCATAGTCTTCTTGCTGAGCGATATGGCCTTCGGGATATCCCTTAAGTCTCCCTTTATAAGCGTGATGTCTCCAGCTTCTATAGCTATGTCTGTGCCTGTCCCTATCGCAAATCCCACATTAGCGCTTGCAAGCGCAGGAGCGTCGTTTATACCGTCTCCTACCATGCCCACATGTTTCCCTTCGGCTTTCAACTTCTCCACTTCTTCGGCCTTGTGCTCTGGGAGCACTTCTGCAAGCACGTTTTCTACTCCTACTTGCGCAGCTATCGCCTGAGCTGTTCTCTCATTGTCTCCTGTAATCATATATACCGCTATTCCCATATCCTTCAGCTTTGCAATGGCCTCAGCCGAGTGTTCTTTGACCGTGTCTGCCACTGCGACCACTCCTGAAAGCACTCCATCCACGGCGACTATCATGGCGGTTTTCCCGCTGCGTTCATACTCCTCCATCATGCTGTAGACCTCGCCTGCGGCGATTTTCCTGTCCGACATAAGGGCCCTGTTTCCAACCAGCACTTCCTGCCCAGAGATAGTTGCCGCTATTCCTTTTCCTGTTATGCTGTCAAAGCTCTCAACATCGAGCAGCTCTATTCCTCTTTGAACCGCTCCTTTCACTATGGCCTCTCCAAGCGGATGCTCTGATGCGTTTTCCGCAGAAGCTACTAGCTGGAGCAGCTTGCTTTCCTCTATTCCAACCGCCTGAACATCCGTAAGCTCAGGCATTCCCTTTGTGATGGTGCCTGTCTTGTCTAGCACTATTGCGTCTAGCTTGTGGGCTTCTTCAAGGTGCTCTCCGCCTTTTATCAGTATGCCGTTCTCGGCTCCTCTGCCTGTGCCGACCATTATGGCAGTAGGGGTTGCAAGCCCCAGTGCGCAAGGGCAGGCTATTACAAGCACAGCCACCGCCGGTATAAGCGAGCTGTTCATATCTCTTGTGATGGCGAACCAGACTACGAAAGTCACAAGCGCTATTCCCATTACTGTAGGCACAAAAATTCCAGATATTCTGTCTGCCAGCCTCTGCACCGGAGCCTTGGACTCCTGCGCCTCTTCCACAAGTCTTATTATCTGCGAGATGGCAGTGTCTTTTCCTATCTTCTCTGCCACAAACACTATTCTTCCGTTCTTGTTTATAGTTCCGCCTATAACCCCGTCACCTTCCACTTTTCCAACAGGCATGCTCTCTCCTGTCAGCATGGATTCGTCCACAGAGGAGTTCCCTTCAACCACCTTGCCGTCTACAGATATCTTCTCTCCAGGCCTTACGACTATCCTGTCCCCTATCACGACTTCGTCTATGTCTAGCTCGAGCTCGGCTCCGTCTCGAATCACCCTTGCAGTCTTGGCCTTAAGCCCCATAAGCTTCTTTATGGCCTCCGAAGTCCTGCCTTTGGCTATAGTCTCCAGCAGCTTTCCGAGCAGTATAAGCGTTATTATCATGGCCGAAGCCTCAAAGTAGTACACAGGTATGTCCACTATCACGTGGTATAAACTGTAAAAATACGCCGCCGAAGTCCCCATGGCTATAAGGGCGTCCATATTTGCGCCTCCACCCTTTATGGAGTGGTAGGCCCCTCTGTAGAACCTCTGTCCTATTGCAAACTGCACCGGCGTTGCAAGCGCAAGCTGGAAGTACCCGTTGCTGAGTATGGTGTGGATGCCCGCCATATGGAAGAACATGGCCAGAAACAGTGGAAGTGTAAGCGCTGCCGATATAGCCAGCTGCCATTTAAGCGTCTTGACTTCCTTCTCCCTCTTCTCTTTCTCGAAATCCCTGCCCTCTTCTTCTTCAAAGGCCTTGAACCCAAGCTCCTCTATCTGCGCTATAAGCGTCTGGGCCGTCTCTCTTTCGTCATGCTCCACTATGGCCTTAGAGGTAGTTAGATTCACTACAGCCCGCTGTATGCTGTCTTTTTCCGAAAGCACCCGCTCTATCCTAGAAGAGCAAGCCGAGCAGTTCATCCCCTCTATGTTTAGTTTTGTCTTCAAATCCACCATCTCCTTTCATATCCCACCCCCAGGGGGGTGTGCTTATATCTATATAGTACAGTATATACCCTATAATTTCAACTGTTTTACTCTTTTATTTGTTATTGTATACAGTTTGGCTCCAGCTTATACACCCTTTTAAAAGGGTATATTATTGCCATGATAATCTGTTTTCAGAATTTTTTAAGGAGGTTGAACAAATTGAAGAAGCTAATTTTAAGGAGAGCTGTTGCATCAGCGTTTGTATTGATCTCTTTGGCGCAGCCGCTGGCAATCGCCGAAGTGGATATAGCTATGTCCAGCGATCATTCGGAGGCTCCTGTATCCAAAGACTACACAGACTTGACTACAAAGGAACTGGCCAAGGGTATGGTGAACAACTATATAAACCAGTTCGAAAACTCGCATTTCAACGAAGCCATCTCGCTCGGCAACAGGACCACCTTTTCCAACGCGCTTGACGGAATAGATGTAGAGCACGACCCCGACTTGAACTCAGGTCGAGATGAGGGCGACAAGGTTGAGGCGCTTTACTACCCTGCCTTCTTGTACCTTGACCCTGTGATGAAGTTTGAAAAGGACATATCTGTGCCCTCCAACTACGAAAACTACGGCATAATGCAGACGCTCTGGCACGAGACTATCCACAGGCTAGAGGACATAAACGGCGACTTCAAATCTCCGAACAGAGACGACAAGGCCTACCAGGAGAGAAACGTGGAGTATATGCAAAACGTCGTCATGGCCATAAAGTACTTTGAGTCGCTTGAGAAAAAAGCCGCTGCTGGTGCGACAGACGCAGAACTAGAAGCTGTATGGGACACCATGCTTAAGCGATACGAAGAAGCCATGAACATAATGAGCGCCGCCAAGTTCAAGCCTGACCTGGCCAAGCTTAAAGAGTGGACAGGCTGGGATGTGAATCCTGAAAAGGTTCTGGACCACTATGCAAGTGGTGCGGCTACAGACAGGCTTCGCGACTTCGCCAAGTACTACAAGACAAAGCACGGCGGTGGCGCTAAATCATCTGGTATCTTCCCTGTAAGCGGGGACTTCAACGGGATGATCATAGACTACTCTATATCCGGTGTGGATGCGACCACAATGGAAGACGTGGGAGGCTTTATGACCTCTAGAGCGCTAGACGGGTATATCTCGGGTAATCAGGTGACTGTATCAGGTACTGCCAGCATGGGCGGGGGATACGGAGCCAATCTGACCGTTACAGTGCAGACAAGCACAGATACAAAAGAGTACAAATCGTATATAAAGAGCGGTTATCCTGGGTTTAACAAAGACAATTTCAACATAACTTTGCCTATAACTTCAAAAGACAAGTATGTGAATATCAGCATAAGAATGGACGGGGAGTACAGCATGGGTGGTGGCTGGAGGGGCCTTATGGTGTCTGGAAGCTTTGAGTCTAAGAACGTGATAGACAATACTAGGCCTGATGTAATCCCTCCAGACCAAAGACGCTACCCTATAGGTATTCCTGGACTGGACTTTGCCAACAACCCACCTCCTGCGCTATACGCAAACAGGGAGATAAAGCTTCCAATAGGAAGTCTCAAGCCCACTATAAACGGAATCGAGGTAGAGACAGATCAGCCTGCCTTTATAAGCGGCGGCAGGACCTTTATTCCGCTCAGGTTTGTGGCTGAGTCTATTGGGGCCCAGGTGGACTATATCCCAAATTTTGAGGGCTGGAAGGCTATAGTCATAAGCGGAGCACAAGACTACAGAGAGGACTATATAGTGCTCTTCCTCGGAAGCAAGACGGCCTACCACAACGGAGTCGAGAAGACTCTTGACGTAGCTCCTTTTGCTGCAAACGGAAGGACTTTCGTTCCTCTAAGGTTTATAGCGGAAACTCTAGGAGCTGAAGTAGGTTGGGACCAGCCTACATTTACAGCTACAGTCATAAAATAAAACAGGAGAGCCTAGGCTCTCCTATTTTGCTGCTATATCGTGTCTCTGCGAAGACTCTTCTCTGCTGAATTCATAGCCGTGCGCTGGCGAGAGCGATGACACAAAAGAGTCCACCCATGCAGCTCTCAAGCTGTACATTATGTCCTCGTCAAGCCCGACTTCTCTCCAGTATGGAAGGTGAAGGCACTGAACCTGGACATATCTCAACAGGTTCTCATCGCTTGAAACAACCTGTCTTACGTTGTCGCAAGGCATTCCGTCCAGGATGTAGTCGTTGAGGGTCTTGTATATCTGCTCTGGCGATATTTCCGCTCCGCTCAACTGCTCTTTTGCAATAGCTCCGTACTTGGCTCCCACTTCCCTGTGCACCTGCTCTAGCAGCGAAAGTGCATCCTCTTTGTAGTTTTCCAGCAGTCTAGCTATTATATCTGCCTGTCTAAGCTCAGCCTCTCCTATCTTCTTCTGAAGCCATCCATGTATGTTTTGAAGGTCTATCATATTCTCAAGGTCTTCGTTCGGGGTCTTCTCTCCGTACTTCTCCGCCGAGCTCTTCTGGATGTCCAGCACTCCATCCCCGTACTTCTCCTTGAAAGAAGATACTATCTGCTCCTCTAAATCCTCGTGGTATTTTACTTTATTGAAAAGCCAGTAATGTATAGGCGCCAAAAATCTACTCAATTCGAACATCTCCTTTGTGATATAATATACTTTGAATTATACACTGCAGTTTCTACATCGTATATCGAGAAAATCAAATCTAGATGTGATTTATGTCACAGGTGAGGAGGTCGGTCATTTGAACAGCATATGCAGCCAGTCTACAGACAGCGAAGCCTGCAAGAGATGCAAGGGCAGGTATTGCGCCACAAAAGTGTCTCTATTCAAGTCGCTTGAAGAAAGCCAGCTCAAGGCCGTTACAGACAGGATCGTACAGAAGAACTACGAAAAGAATCAGATGGTTTTCTTTGAAGGGGATAAATCAGACAAGCTCTACCTTATAAACAGAGGGAAGGTAAAGATTTTCAAATACAACAGAGATGGGAAAGAGCAGATACTCTACATACTCTCTGAAGGGGATTTTATAGGAGACATCAGCCTTTTCAAGCAGGTAGAGCTTAGGTTCAACGCCCAGGCCATAGATGATGTGAATATATGCGAGCTTACAAAAGACGACTTTGAAGAGATAATAAAGGAAAACCCGGAGATAGCTCTCAAGATACTTCAGTCCAGCTACGACAGGATAGAGAAGCTGGAGTCCCTTGTGCAGAGCTTAAGCAACAAGGACGTGGAGGCCAGAATAGCCGGGCTTCTGCTGAGCTTTATAAAGGACTTTGGCGTCCCAGGCGAAAGCGAAATTCTTCTGAACCTGCCCCTCAGCAGAGAGGATCTGGCCAACTACATCGGGGTGACCAGAGAGACCATAAGTCGAAAACTAGGTTCGCTTCAAGACGAAGGTATATTGAGACTTGAAGGCAACAAGCGAATAGTCATACTCGACCTTGAAGCTCTCGAGGAGAAGTATATATAAAATAAAAGAGGAGTTTACTTTTTAGTGTAAAAAGTAAACTCCTCTTTTATGGTCTTACCAGTATTCTCTCTTCTGTTATCACAAAGTCGAGTGGCACGTCATGACCCTCTATAGGTATGCTGTGTATTATCTGGAAGTCGTAGCAGAGCCCTATAGTAGGCTTTTCAAAGTTAAGCTTTCTTAAAAACCTGTCGTAATATCCTGCCCCAAATCCAAGCCTGTAGCACCTCTTGTCGAAAGCTATGCCAGGAACCACGATCAAGTCGATGTCCTCTATTGGAACCGGCTTTACACAGTCTTTCTTGGTCTGAAGATAGCCGTTTTTGCCCTTAACTATCTCTGTCTCAATGTCGTTAAGCTCTGAAGGTATTATCTCCATAGTCTCTTTTTCACAGTACGGAATTACAACTTTTTTGCCTGCCTTGTAGCTTTCCTCTATCATCTTTAAACTGTCCACTTCGTTCTTGAAGTTCAAATAGACCATCACAGTCTCAGCCCTTTTGAATACAGGTAGCTTGAGTATTGTGTCTATTATCTTTTCACTTAAGCGTTCTACTTCACTTTGATCCATAGCTTCCCTCATCTGAGTATACTCTCTTCTAAGCTCGGATTTAGTTCTTGAAAGCATTCTATCCCTCCGATTCCTAACATCTCACGTATAGTTCTAATACACCTCTTGCATATATATCCCGCATGAACACACTTCAAACATATTTTTTTATTTTTTTAGCAGACGTTTGCTCCGTCCTCTTTCACTCCAAGCCCCATCCTGAGACCTTCAGCTTCGTAGTTTACAGTTACCGACTTTATGACGTTCGATACGTCTCCTTCCACTAGAAAGACTATACCGTCCGACTCTACCTCTACGTCGCCGTCTCGTGGCTCATCTACATTTATTCCAAGCCTTGCAGAGCTGCACCCTATTCCAGCCAAGTATATTCTCGGCTTTCTGTCTCCGCCCCTGCTCATTATTTTTTCCAGTTCTTCTTTAGCCGACTGGCTTAAGTTTATTATCATCTCTTTCTACCTCCCGTTTTTGTTTTGAGTTTGTATTGAGTGTTAGGAATCTTTCGGGATTGACCTTATTTCCCTGATGCCATGTCGAGCTGGGTCTGCATCTCGTCATAGCTCATGGGTCCTACTTTCACGGCATTTATTATGCCTTCGCTGTCTATTATAACTGTGTAAGGCACGTACTGTACCATATAGTCCCTCGACACAAATCCCATGTCCATAAGCACAGGCATCTTTAGCGAATGCTCGTCTCGTATTCCTTCTACGGCTTCTCTAGGCTCTCCGCCGTTTATAAGCAGTACGGCCGCGCTGTCCTTGTTTTCTTGATAAAGTTTGTTTAGGTCAGGCATTTCCTCTATGCAGTATGGACAGTTCACTCCAAAGAAATTCAACAACACAGGCTTTCCTCTAAGCTCTTCAAGCCTGAAAACCTCTCCGTCTAGCGACTCCAGCTTGAAGTCTGGCGCTTCCTCTCCTATGTCGAAGATTTTGGTCTCTGCCTTCTCCGAGCTGTCACCCCTTACTTGCTCTATTTCATCTACAGAGTTCACTTCCTGCTTGCTTTCCTCGTCTCCGGCCTGACAGCCGGAAAGCATAAGCGCCGAAATAGAAGCTATTGCGACAACTGAATATATCTTTTTTTTCATAATCTTCCCCCTTAAAACGCCAAGTTCGAAATGATGTACATCTTATCAAAGAATATCATAGCCCCCAGTGAAAACACAAGTATTCCGCTTAGTTTCATCAGGATGAGGGTGTGCTTGCCGATTGAATTCCAGAGCTTGGACAGTCTCCCTATAAACAGGGCTGTCATAAGAAACGGTATAGACAGGCCTACGGAGTAGGACAGCAGCAGGTAAGCTCCCTTGAATGCGTCAGCCTGCCTTCCTGCGTAGAAAAGTATGGCTCCCAGTATCGGACCTATGCAAGGAGTCCAGCCTATTCCGAACGCCCCTCCTACAGCCACCGACTGTATCCATGACCTTATCTCAAGTGGCCTCTTTATGTTTTTTCCCTTGAGCCTGAACCTGAACACCCCAAGCATATTAAGCCCCATGGCCATTATAAATAGTCCGCTTGCCTTGTTCAGCATCTCTCTGTGCGACTTCATAAACATTCCCAGCGTTCCAAATGAAAGCCCGAAGATCATAAAGACTGCTGTAAACCCGAGCACAAAGCCCAGTGTCTGCTTCAGGGCGAACAGTTTCTCGTCCTCTAGCTCTTCTTCTATTATGGCTCCTGTTATATATGTTATATGGCCCGTAGCTACCGGAAGCACGCACGGGGACAGGAAAGACAGAAAGCCTGCCGCAAATGCAGCCAAGATTGATATCTCCTCAGTCAAACTAAGACCTCCTTTATTGTATTATATAGATATTTTAATATATATCGGCGCAAAAATAAATAATTTGATTTTAATCACACAGTTATAGGTAAAACTGTGGTATCATATCTTTATAAAATAATTACGAATTACCTAAAGGAGGACATGAAATTGATAACTAAAGATATGCTTATAGGAGATCTTATAAAACAAAAGCCAGAGGCAGCGGGAATCCTGATGAGATTCGGTATGGGATGTGTTGGATGCCCTTCAGCTCAAATGGAGTCGCTTGAAGAAGCTGCCGGTGTTCACGGCCTAAACCTAGACGACCTTATGAAAGCTCTAAACGAGCAGTAGGATTTTTAAAAGCGCCAGATATCTGGCGCTTTTTTATTTTCCCACTATATAAGAGAATCTATTCTGGCCTTGTCGAAACCTACTATCTCTTCTCCATCTATAACTATAACTGGAACTCCCATATGTCCCATCTTTATAAGCTCTTTTCTAGCTTCAGCGTCAGTTTGAACATTTTTCTCTACAAACTCCACGTTTTTTTCCTTTAGATATTCCTTAGCCGTAACACAGTGTGGACATGTGTTGCTTGTATATACTGTTACATTTGCCATTTATATCACTCTCCTGATTTTTATTTTTATTCTAAAGGGTATTATACCCGATAATGGGACTTTAAATCTATTAACATAGTATTTTCGTCATAGTATAATAGCCCCGTATTCAAATTTGAATTCAAAAGAAAGCCGGTGAAATCTTTGATAAAAAACTACATGGAAGTGCTCGTCCTAGATGTAATCAACGAACTGAAAAAAGACTACGGTCTAGATGAGAACAGCATGGAGTTCGAGCTTATACAGACTCTAGCTCTGAACAACCTTCCTCCTAAGTACTTTCCTCCCAACGCCTCAGAGGGAGAGAAGAAGTCATTTCTACTAGACAAGCAAAGGCATATTATGGTTATGGCCGCAATTGCAAGAGCTGTAGAGCTTGTAAAGTACCCACTATAGATGGTTTACGTGCTCTAACCCCTGTTCAAACAGCTTCAGTACGTGCTCGTCGTCTAGCGAATATATTACCTGCTTGCCTTCCTTTCTGTACTTCACAAGCCTGAGGTTTCTGAGCGTCCTCAACTGGTGGGATATGGCAGACTGGGTCATGCTTAGACCCTCGGATATATCCAGCACGCAAAGTTCGCCATGAGAAAGCAGTTCTATTATTTTAAGCCTTGTGGGATCTCCCAAGGCCTTGAATATCTGTGACAATTCGTTGGCTTTTTCATCTTCCATAACTTCGTACATGTTTTCGCCCCCGTCTACTGCGATTTCAACGACAATTTCTCACCTATCCTGTCTGAAAGCCGTGCAAATTCCTCTATTGAAAATGTTTCTCCTCTTCGCACAGGGTCTATACCCTCGCCTTCCAATACTTCTCTAAGCTCCTCTTTCGATATCCCTATATCAAGCGAGCCTACTGCATTTAGAACCGTCTTTCTTCTCTGTCCGAAAGCCGCCTTTACTATCTTGAACATAAGCTTTTCATCAGCTACATTTATCCTAGGCTCTTTGTATATGTCCAAGGCTATTACAGCTGAATCCACATTGGGTCTAGGCATAAACACGGTGTTCGGGACCTTCACTATTGTATGGGCGTCTGAATAGTACCTCACCGCCACTGTTATTGCCCCGTAGTCTTTCGAGCCTGGACCGCTTGAAAGCCTGTCCGCTACCTCTTTTTGTACCATAACCACTATCTTGTCTATTTTCAGCCTTTCCTCTAGCAGCTTCATTATTATAGGTGTAGTTATATAGTAAGGCAGATTCGCAACCACCTTTACATTCATGCCCGAAAACTCATCTTCTATAAGCTTTTCAAGGTCTACATTCAGCACATCTCCCTGTATAAGCTTGAAGTTGTCAAACTCCTCCATGTTCTCCTCTATGACCGGTACAAGGCTTTTGTCCAGCTCTATAGCTACCACTTTCTTTGCGCGCTTGCAGAGTTCATAAGTCAGAACCCCTATGCCCGGCCCTATCTCTATGACTCCGTCCAACTCTGAGATCTCAGAGTTTTCGCATATGCTGGAGATTATATTGCCGTCTATCAGAAAGTTCTGCCCAAGCTTTTTCGAGAACTTGAAGCCATGCCTTGCCATTATGTCTTTTATGGTGTTGGGTGAGTAAAGTTTCTTATCTGCCATCTTCTATTTTTTCAATCCCTTCTCTGAATTCTTCCATAGTGACTCCATAGTTGTTTAAACGCTTTATAAACTGCTTCCCATTGCAGTACCCTATTCCGAGTACCCTTCCAAGCTTTTCTCTTCTTAGAGACGAATCTGGAAAGCCTGAGAGCCCATTCGCAACTAGGTCTTCTTTCCCAAACTCGTTTCTTGCCTCCGTTGTTTCAGCTCTTGCCTTCTTAAGCGCTTCAACTATGTCCTCTGGCGATGCGTTCTCTATGCCTATGTCTCCGTCCTTTGTGGCCTGGTCTACTGGGAGAAAGGCATGTTTGCTGTCTTTGAAAAGCTTTGAAAGCCTGTCTCTTATGAGCTCCCCTGCCCTGTCTGGATCTGTGAATATTATTATGCCCCTTGTCTCAGAGGCCTTTCTTATTCTTTCAATGGTGCTCTTACTTATATGGTATCCGCTGGTGGCTATAATTTCAGCCTCGACTGCACGCTTCACCGCAGATATGTCGTCTCTTCCCTCTACTACTATTATCTCTTTTATCATATGACCACCTCTAAATCTGCTATATCTACTATTATACAACAAAAAGGCGCCGGTTGCTCGCACCAGCGCCTTTAAACTTTTTTAGTTTACTATATAAACTCTCATGCTCCTTCTGCCGAACTCCATAGTTCCGCTCTGCATGTATATGTCTATCTTGTTTCCCTTTATAGCTCCGCCTGTGTCTTCGGCTATTCCGTATCCCCAAGGCGTACCATCCATATACTCTATATAGACTCTAGATCCCAGCGGTATAACTCTTGGATCTACAGCTACAACACCTGGTCTAAGTCTAGTTCCCATGGCAGTTATTCCAGCGTATCCTCCGTTCTGCTCTGGAGAGTCGTCATACGCCGATGCGTTGAACACCATTCCGCTTCCGCTTACATTTCCTCCTGAAGCCACAGCTCCAGATCTAGAGCTTGAAGATCTGCTGGCAACTACTGCTTCCTTTGTGCCCTTCTCCACTATCTCCTTCACAGGCTCTTTTGAGACTGCTTCGCTTAGAGTTTCAGTTGAAGCTAGCGCTCCGTTTTCATATACCTCTTTTACTTCCTTCTCTTTCACTCCCTTTTCCCCCGCTTGGACTGTCTTTGTCTGTCCCTTCGGCAGTTCAGGATTTTCCTTTGTCTCTGTCTCGTAGGCTATCTCTTCTTGGACTTTCTTGTAGGCCTCTGTAACCCTTACCAGCTCTATCTCCATATGTGGAGTGACTTCTGTCTCAAGCCCAGGCTCGACTCTGTCCACTTTGTCGTAGTATATGCCTTTCGACTTCAGCACTTCTGCAACTGTGCTCTCCGCCGTCTTCAGCTCTTTGGAGCTTCCGTCTGCAGTTATGACCACAGGCACCGCCTTTTTGATTGATATTGAAAACTCGTCTTTAAGCTTTTCATCTATATCTGCATTTAGCTTGTCTTCCTTTTCCAGCGATACGCCTTTTTCCTCTAGAAGCTCTCCAACTGTCTCTGTGTTAGTCTTTATCTCCTCTACCTTTCCATCTATCTCTAGAGATCCAGATTTTACACCGAAGTCGTAAACTCCCATTCCAACTGTTGCAGTTACTAAAATCATTGCCAGCAATGCGACTATGACTTTCTTCCCTTCAACTAGCTTTTTCATATATTTATACCTCCCAGTCATTTGACTCCTCTTATTTTATGAAAATCCGGTCCTCCTGTCAAACTTCAGTTATTTACATGTAACTATTTTGTAACTTTACAAAGCTCCAGTGTTCTAATCGTTGTATTTAGCTTGATTCGTCATTTCCCTTTTTTGCCCATGCCACTTCAGGAAAGCCTTTTCTTTAATTGTTACATTTTCTTAATATTTTTCTCTGTGCCCTGTTTTTCAACGTTTGTCGATACAGATTTTAGATTTTAAACATAGATTGGCGTTTTTTTGTTTGTTTTTTTGCACCGCCCCTCTAGGTATCCCTATATAGCTTGATTTCAGCGCTTGTGTTTTTAGGATTTAATTTGTCCTCAGGATTGTAAGAGCATTTTTTTTCGAACTTAAGGGTTTTTTCATCGCCTTAAAGTTCGTGTTTCCTCTTCTTTTCCTGAAAATGAATTGAACAAAAAAAGAGGAAGAGCATTTTATCTCTTCCTCTAAGCTTTCCTGTATATTTGAACCTTGTCTTTTCACTTGAAAAACAACTGCTTTGCATTCCTATTTGTCTGCTCTGCCACTTGCTCGTAGCTGATGCCTTTTAGCTCTGCTATAGTCTCCGCTATATACCTTACATATGAAGGGTCGTTTCGCTTTCCCCTGTATGGCACCGGCGCCATATAAGGTGAATCCGTCTCTACGAGCAGATGCTCAAGCGGAATTTCCGCCGCCACTTCTTTAGGCTTCTTGGCGTTTTTGAAAGTCACCGGTCCTGCAAATGATATATAGAAGCCCAGCTTTATATACTCTCTTGCCATCTCTGCGCTTCCCGAGTAACAGTGTATTACACCTCTGAGCTTCCCGTCGGCCTCGCTTGAGATTATGTCGAACACATCCTGGGCCGCATCTCTCTCGTGGACTATGATTGGAAGGTCGAGCTCCTTTGCTAGCGCTATCTGCTCCCTGAACCTCTGCTTCTGCACTTCCCTTGGCGAGTGGTCGTAGTAATAGTCAAGCCCTATCTCCCCTATCGCTACTATCTTCTCTCTCCTAGCAAGCGTCCTAAGCTCTTCTATATCTGAATCCACCATGTCCACGGTGTCGTGAGGGTGAACTCCCACTGCTCCGTACACTATGCTATGCGCCTTTACAAGCTCCACGATTTCCCTAGAAGATTCCATATTCGCCCCGGGGTTTATGACCATCTCCACTCCAGCTTCTGAGAGCTTCGCTATAAGTTCGTCTCTGTCCTCGTCGAACTGACTGCCGTCCAGATGGGCGTGGCTGTCTATGAGTTTCGCCGCCATTATCTCACCTTCGCTCCGCTCTTTATTTCATCCATAGTGCTTACAAGCGTCAGCTTCTTGCCCTTGTCAGCCGCTAGTATCATGCCGTGCGACTCTATACCTCTAAGCACCACAGGCTTCAAGTTGTACACAAGCACCACAGACTTTCCTAAGAGGTCTTCAGGCGCGTAGTGCTTGGATATGCCCGATACAACCTGTCTCTGTTCCTCTCCGACTTTAAGCTGGAGCACAAGCAGCTTGTCTGCGTCTGGATGTTTTTCAGCCTTTACAACTTCTGCCACCCTAAGCTCAACTTTGCTGAAGTCATCTATAGTTATAAGTCCATCTTCTTCCGCTTCCTGCTCTGGCTCTTCTTCCGTTATTCCCTTTCTCATCTTCACAAACTTGTCGTTTTCCTCGTTCAGCCTCTCAAGCTCTTTCGGTATGTCGAGCCTTGGGAACATAGGAGGCACTTTAGAGGTGGAGACTCCCGACTCCAGTTTTCCCCAAACAGAAAGGTCTGCCCAGTCTATATCGCCTGTTATTCCAAGTTGAGATCTTATGGAGTCTGAAGTGGCCTCCATAAACGGTCTCACTAGTGTGGATATTATCCTGAGTGTCTCCCCCAAATTGTAGAGCACTGTGTCTAGCCTGCTCTTTTGAGACTCATCTTTTCCAAGCACCCAAGGAGCAGTCTCGTCCACGTACTTGTTGGCCCTAGATATAAGCTTCCATATCTCCTCCAACGCATGGCTTAAGTTGAGATTGTCTATATAGCTCTCTACTTTGGCCGAAGTGGATGTGGCTAGCTCTATAAGGCTTGCGTCTATTTCCCCTGTCTCTCCTGGAGACGGTATAACTCCTCCGTTGTACTTCTCTATCATGGACACAGTCCTGCTGACAAGGTTTCCTAGGTCGTTTGCAAGGTCCGAGTTTATTCGCTGAAGGAACTTCTCTTTTACAAAAGAGCCGTCCGATCCGAAAGAGAACTCCCTGAGCAGGAAGTACTTCAGTGCGTCCACGCCGTAAAGCTCTATAAGCGGCTCAGGGTATATCACATTTCCCTTTGACTTGGACATCTTGTCGTTTTCAAACAGTATCCAACCGTGCCCGAACACTTTCTTAGGCAGCTCTACATCGAGGGCCATAAGTATCGCAGGCCATATTATGCTGTGGAATCTCACTATCTCCTTGCCCACCATATGGACATCTGCAGGCCAGTATTTTTGGAAATCTGCATCGTCTTCTGTAGAGTAACCGAGGTAAGTGATGTAGTTGCTAAGCGCATCTATCCATACGTAGATCACGTGCTCCTCGTCGAATGGAACCTTTATTCCCCAGTCGAAAGTGGATCTTGTAACGCATAGGTCCTCTAGCCCTGGCTTTAGGAAGTTGTTTATCATCTCGTTTCTTCTCGACTCAGGCTGAAGGAAGTCGTCTCTTTGAAGAAGCTCCATAAGCCTGTCCTGGTATTTGGACAGCCTGAAGAAGTAGGCCTCTTCTTTCGCAAGCTTCACTTCTCTTCCGCAGTCTGGACATTTCCCGTCTTGAAGCTGGCTATCTGTCCAGAAAGACTCGCAAGGCGTGCAGTAATGGCCTTCGTACACGTCTTTGTATATATCTCCTTTTTCATACAGCTTCATAAATATATTCTGCACTATCTGCTTGTGCTTCTCGTCTGTAGTCCTTATAAAGTGGTCATATGATATGTCGAGCGTCTTCCAAAGCTTCTGTATGTTGGAAACTATTCCATCTAGGAACTCTTTCGGAGTAACTCCTTTCTCCTTGGCCACAGTCTCTATCTTCTGTCCGTGCTCGTCAGTTCCAGTAAGGAACCTCACGTCGTAGCCCATTATCCTCTTGAACCTAGCAACAGTGTCTGTAGCCACAGTACAGTAGGTATGCCCTATGTGAAGATTGTCACTAGGGTAGTATATAGGTGTTGTTATATAAAAAGTGTCTTTTTTCAAGTCATCGCCTCCGTTTATACAAAAAAAGCTCTCTGTCTCGCCTGAGAAGAAAGCTATAAATCGCTTTTATTCTATATTAAATTTCTGTTTCTGTCAAGACAGAGCCTAGCCTAGACAGGTCTAATAGATCATTTTCTAGAGCAAATGTTATTAAATGTAATAGAATTAATTGACAGATTTATTTCCTTATAGTAGAATAATCATGTAACATACCACTGGTTTTTATAATCTCAAAGGAGGAAATTTAGATGAAATCTACTGGAATAGTTAGAAAAGTCGATGAGCTAGGAAGAGTTGTAATCCCCATAGAACTCAGAAGAACGCTAGACATCGCTGAAAAGGACGCTCTAGAGATCTACGTAGACGGAGAGCAGATTATTCTTAAGAAGTACGCTCCAGCTTGTATATTCTGTGGACAAGCCAAAGACGTTGTTTCTTATAGAGGAAAAAACATCTGTCCAGCTTGTCTTGACGAGATGGCAGCTACTAGAAAGTAATGAATTGCCCCTGGCCAATAGGCCCGGGGCTTTTTATATGTCTATGCTCTCTTTGTAGACTTCGTTCTTCGGAATATTCCTGTCCTTGGCCACAGACTTTATGGCCTCTTTCTTTGGAAGCCCGCTCTCCATATAGTGTAGTATATGGTCCCTTATGCTCTCGAACTCCATCTTCTCTACCTCGGCCTCCGGTTCGCTGTTCCCCTCAAGCACCAGCACTATCTCTCCCTTTACTTCTCTGTCACTGTAGTCAGCTATCACTTCCGATACTCTTCCTCTGTTTATCTCTTCATGCTTTTTTGTAAGCTCTCTGGAAAGCGCTACTTTCCTGTCTCCCATAATCTGCAATATGTCCTCTAGCAAGTTCATTATCCTTCTAGGCGACTCGTACAGTATTATGGTCCTCTCTTCGTTTTTCAAGCGCTCAAGCTCGCTCCTTCTGTCTCTCTTCTTAGAGGACAGGAAGCCTTCAAATACGAATTTTCCCGTGGGCAGCCCAGATACCACCAGCGCCATTATAGAGGCAGTCGGCCCAGGCAGCGCTACAACCTCTATTCCAGCCTCTATGGCCTCTTTTATAATCTCCTCGCCAGGGTCTGATATCCCAGGCATTCCGGCGTCAGATACAAGCGCTATGTCCTCTCCGTCCATGAGCTTGGACACCAAATATCCGCCTTTTTCGTACTTGTTGTGCTCATGGTAGGATGTAAGGGGCTTCTTTATCTCAAAGTGGTTCAGCAGCTTCAGCGTATGCCTTGTGTCCTCGGCGGCCACAAGATCTACTTGCTTAAGCGTCTCAAGCGTCCTTATGGTTATGTCCTCTAGATTTCCTATAGGTGTCGGGCATATATAGAGTTTTCCTGTCAAATCCCTCACTCCTTTTGTTCTCTGTCGAGTCCGTATATCTCGTGGACTTCGTCTGTGTAGCTTCCGTCTTCGTTGTATATATAGAGAGGCTCTGCCATAAGCAATTCTGGCCTCGCAGACTTGACTGCCTCTATAAGCACCAGGTTTGGCTTTGCATTCACTTTAGGGTGCACAAACCTCATCTTCTTGGGCTCCAGCTTGTTGGCCCTAAGGCTTACAAATATATCTGCAAGCCTGCTTGGCCTGTGAACCATGTAGAACTTCCCATGGTGCTTCAGCAGCCGGCTGGCTGTTTTGCAGACATCTTCTATTGTACAGCTGACTTCATGCCTTGAAATCTGCTTTCTGTCGTTTTCATTCACAAGCCCTTCTCCTATAGCCATGTATGGCGGGTTTGAAGTCACTACGTCGTATATGTTAACTCCTAGCGTTTCCGGAGCTTCTTTAAGGTCTATATTGTGTATCTTTATCTTCTCTTCAAGGGAGTTCAGTTTCACGCTTCTCTCCGCCATCTCGGCAACTTCCCTCTGTATCTCCACCCCGTGCACTATTTCCACGTTGTTTTTCCCGTTTACTATAAGTGGTATTATGCCCGTCCCTGTTCCAAGGTCTACTACCTTGGCCCCGTGCTTTGGCTTTGCATAGTTTCCAAGCAGCACAGCGTCCATTCCAAAGCAGAATCCGTTTTCGCTCTGGATTATCCTGTACCCCCTTATTCCAAGGTCATCTATTCTCTCGTCGGCTTTCAGCTCCATCATACACCTCCAAATATAAAAAAAGACCCTCAGAAAGGGCCTTTTCGCTATTACTCACTGAACTATTGCTGAACTGGAGCGTCTACTGGACAAACGTTAGCGCAAGCTCCGCAGTCTATACATGCAGACTCATCTATAACGTATAGATCGTCTCCTGCTGATATACATCCTACTGGACACTCTGGTTCACAAGCTCCACAGCTTATGCATGCCTCCATTATTTTGTAAGCCATCTTAGATACACCTCCTAGATTAAATCTAATTAAAGAAACCTCAAGGTTATTGTAACACTATTTTTCAAAGTTTAAAAGCTTTTTTTAAATTTCTGTAAATATCTAATTTTCCTCTTTCATAAGCTTCTTGAGCTCTCTTATCTCGTCCTCGCCTATGCCTTCTAAGTCTATGATCTGGGTCATATCCATCTTTTTAGACTTGGGCTTTCTGTTTCTAGGCCTCTCGTATTCTATCTCGCTCAGCAAAAACGGCAGTATCTCCTCTGTCTCCTCGTCTGTCTTTAGCTTCACCTTTACAAGCTCTAGAAGCGTAGACGTTGAAACCACTATACCTGTTCCTATAGAGGTCCTTACTCTTGTGCCCACGTTTGGCATCCTTCTGAGTATCTCCTCGTATGTGTCATGCTCGTACTTGAGACAGCACATAAGCCTTCCGCATATTCCAGATATCTTTGTCGGATTGAGCGAGAGGTTCTGGTCTTTTGCCATCTTTATCGACACAGGGTGAAACTCGCCTAGAAAAGTGGCGCAACAGAGCGGCTTTCCGCATGGTCCAAGCCCCCCTATGACTTTTGCCTCGTCTCTCACGCCTATCTGCCTTAGCTCTATCCTCATCCTGAATATAGAGGCCAGGTCCTTTACAAGCTCCCTGAAGTCCACCCTTCCCTCGGCCGTGAAGTAGAATATGACCTTTTTGTTGTCAAATGTATACTCCACATCTATCAGCTTCATGTCCAGGCTGTGCTCTTTTATCTTCTCCATGCATATCCTAAAAGCCTCTGACTCTTTGGCTTTGCTCTCCTTGAAAGCTCTGGTGTCTTCCTCTGTAGCTATTCTCATCACTTTCTTCAGAGGCGGTATCACGTCTTTTTCGTCTACTTCCTTCATCCCTATGACGGCAGATCCATACTCTATGCCTCTAGCTGTCTCGACTATGACGTCGTCATCTTTATCTATCTGAAGTTCGCCCGGGTCAAAATAGTAAATCTTCCCGGCCTTTTTGAATCTCACTCCTACTACTTTTGTCATTTCTATCTCCCTTCTCGGCTCTGGCCCTAAGCGCCATCTCCACTGGACAGTCCATGTATTTTCAAGAGCAAAAGCTCTACAACGAGCTGATAGTTCACGTTCCGCCCTATGTCGAGCTTGGCGTTTTCTACTCTCCTAACTATATCATAGATCTGGCACGATGAGAGTATACCTGTTTGAGTTTTTAATCTCCTTATTTTATCTCTGTTTATGATATGCTCTTCGCCGCCTGTCTTTTTAATCACAAGCAGGTCTCTGAAATAGGATGTAATCAGGTCCATTATCTCGTATATATGCTCTTTTTCGCCTTCAAAGTACTTCACGTTTGAAAACACTTTTGTGATGTCTTTTTCCATAGTGTCCGAGATTATGTCTATAGTCTTTTCTCTTCTCTCTTTGAAGCTCTCGTCACTCAAAAGCCCCACTGCCTTCCCTATGTTTCCGTCTGAAAAAGCTATAACAGTCTCAAGCTTCTCCACATTTCCAAATTCGTCCTCTAGATATGATTTCATCTCTTCAGGAGAAACCCGTTCTAGCTTTATACTCTGGCACCTGGATACAGTTGTCTTCAAGAGCTTACTTGCGTTGTCCACAAGTATTATAGTCACTACATTTGGCATGGGCTCCTCTATTGTCTTTAGAAACTTGTTCTGGGCGTCTACGGAGAGCTTTTCCCCTTCCGTGATTATGAACACCTTTTTCTCGCTTTCGTTGGGCTTTTTCCTCATCTCGGACTGTACCCTCTCTATGTCGGCTACAGAGTATGTGGTTTTCGAGCCGCCCTTTGCCGATCCTACACTCTCCACAAATAGATCCGGGTGGTTTCCAGACTCCAGCTTTCTGCAAGAAGAGCAGACCTTGCACGGCCTGCTGTCAGAAGTGCAGAGTATCATCTTTGCGAACTCCATGGCTAAAGTCTTCTTTCCTATTCCATTTGACCCTTCAAAGATGTATGAATGTGATATTTCTCCAGACTCGGCTGACTTCTTGAGCCTTTCAATCGTCTTCTTGTTTCCCACTATCTGCGTCATATGCTCTTCCTTTCAGACTGCTAAAGTTTCCTAAACTGCTCTACATCTACCACAAATACAGTTGCCCCTCCGACTTTTACGTTGAAAGACTGAAGTATCATGGACGCCTCCTCCACCATAGGAGGGATTGTAGCCACGATCTCCCTCTTTCTGCAGTTTTCGCCTATTATGTCCATAACCTCTTCAACACGCTCTTCCTCCACACCTATGAGCACTGTCCTATTTCCCTGTCTCAGAAACCCTCCAGTGGATGAAAGCTTTGTAGCCCCTATCTTCTTGTCTCTAAGGGCATCTACCAAATCTCTTACGTCTTCGTCCTGAACTATTGCTATCACTAGTTTCATTTCTCTTCCCCCCGTATTGTCTCTACTGCCTTTCTATATACAATTTCAGCTATTCTATCTATACCCATAAGCTCTCCGCCTTCCACACAGCCCACTTTTTCCCAGGAGTATTTTTCGGCTATATGTAGCGCATTTCTGTAGGACTTTTCAAGGTATTCGCTGTCGCTTTCATGTATGTCCTTTTCCTTGCTCCCGTCTATCTTGTTTTCTCTGTCTTTCATAAGCCTCTGGCTTATTTCAGGGTCTACATCCAGGAAAATCACTCTGTCCGGCTCGGGGATCTTGTATATCTTGTACTCAAGATTGTATAGCCAGTCGAGATAGCTTTCTAGCTCTGTCCCAGACTCCATCTTGGCCCCTTGGTGCACCATATTGGAAGTGGTATATCTGTCTGAGATGACTATGCCTCCACTTTCGTAGAAGTCCCCCCAGTCTGTCTTGTAGGATGCATATCTGTCCATGGCAAAAAAAGTGGACGCCGTATACGGGTCTACGTCCTCGGCGTTCTTTCCAAAGTCCCCTCTGAGGTACATCTTCACAAGTGCAGATGATTCACTTTCGTAGTTTGGAAAAGTGACTTTTCTGACTCTGTAGCCTTCAGTCTTCAGCCTGTTGTAGAGCTTCTCTGTCTGAGTCGCCTTTCCGCTTCCGTCCGAGCCGCTCTCTATTATTATAAGTTTTCCCTTGTCCATTTCTAAACCTCTCTTATGGTGTCTATTTTCCCGTCTGAAACGCCCAGCACAGCATATCCTCTGTCTATAAGCGTCTCTATACAGCTTATCGTATCTTCCTCTACAACCTCTCCCGGCACAAGCAGCGGTATTCCCGGGGGATACGGAGTTATAGCGGATGCCACGGTTTTCCCGACCGAGTCTTTTAGCTTTGTTTTCTCAGCCTCGCTGTAGAAGGCCTCTCTCTGGCTGAGATTTTTCTCTGGAACTTCTGAGTAGAGCTTCGGAACTTTCACGGTCTCATTTTCTCTGCCTACAACGTTTAAGCTTATATCCTCTAAAGCTTGAGCCAGTGATTTCAGGTCATCCTCTGAGTCCATAAAAGTGCTGAGCGCCACCCCGTACCTGAAGTCGCTCATCTCAAGCTCTATGCCTCTTGACCTCAATTCCCGCTCTAGTTTTTTTCCTGGTATCCCTTCCACTGAAAACACTATTTTGCTTTTGTCCAGCTCTGTCCCGCGTGGGATATCGCCTTCTCCCAAGAGCTTCACCCCAGCTATGCTTGAAATGCTCTGTCTCGCAGCCTCCAGCTTTCCAAGGTAGTCTTCGAAAATACGCTCCCTGTTCTCCGAAAGATATGTGACCGTGTGGTCAATAGATGCCATAAGCACATAGGACGGGCTTGTGGACTGGTACATCCTGGCCATCTTCTTGACTCTGTTTGAATCCACCCTGTCGGAGTTTATATGGAGCATAGCTGTCTGGGTCATGCCAAGCAGCGTCTTGTGCGTGCTCTGGACAACCATATCGGCCCCACTCTGGACTGCAGACTTTGGAAATCCATCGCTCATGGAGAGATGCGACCCATGAGCTTCATCCACTATCAGTATCGCTCCTCTATCATGCACTGCTTTCGCTATGCTCTCTAAATCCAAGCATATGCCATAGTAAGATGGTGAAGTTACAAACACGACCCTTATGTCGGGTGACTCGTCAAGTGCTCGCTCTAGCTTCACTATGTCAATCCCCAGTGGCAACCCCAGCTCTTCGCTGTACTCAGGGTAGATATACTCTGTATCTATGTCCCCAAGCACCACGGCGTTATAGGCAGCCCCATGGGAATTCCTCTGGAGCAGTAGTTTTTCTCCAGGGCCTATCGAGCCGGTTATAGCGGCGTATATCCCAGAAGTACTTCCGTTTACAAGATAGATAGTCTCTCTCGAGCCAAAGAGCTTGGCAGCTCTTCTCTGGCTCTCCAGTATTATGCCCTCTGGATTCTGAAGGTTGTCGCTTCCCTCTATCTCCGTTATATCCAGCTTCGCTGCTTCTCCTAGTGCTTCTTCCTCAATCTTCCCCTTATGACCAGGCATATGGAACCTGACTGTTTTGGAAGCCGCGTAGCGCTTTAGAAAATCTAGCAATTCCCGTTCTCCATTGCAGCGAATTCAACAGCCTTGGCCACTCTCTTTACTACTTCTCTGTTGAAAGGGTCTGGGATTATATAGTCCTCTGAAAGCTCGTCGTACTGAACTATCGAAGCTATGGCCTCAGCTGCCGCTATCTTCATCTCGTCTGTTATAGCCTTTGCCCTGATATCAAGAGCACCTCTGAATATGCCAGGAAAAGCCAGCACATTGTTTATCTGGTTAGGGAAGTCCGACCTTCCCGTAGCCACTATCCTTGCTCCAGCTGCCTTGGCCTGGTCAGGGTATATCTCCGGCACGGGGTTTGAGAGTGCAAACACCACGGCGTCTTTCCCCATGGTCTTGACCATCGCCTGCGTAAGGCTGTTCGGTGCGGAAACCCCTACGAACACGTCTTTTCCGACTATGACGTCTGAAAGCGTTCCACTCTCTTTGCCTCTGTTTGTAATTGAAGCCATCTCTATCTTGGTGCTGTTCATATTGTCTCTGCCTTCATATATGGCCCCTTTTGTATCGCAGAGGATTACGTCGCCAACTCCCACTTTTAGGAGCAGTTTTGTGATGGCTATTCCGGCTGCTCCCGATCCGTTCACAACTATCTTAAGCTCAGACATGTCCTTGTCTAGAAGCCTCACGCTGTTTAAAATTCCAGCCAGAACTACGACTGCCGTCCCATGTTGATCGTCATGGAATACCGGTATGTCAAGCTCTGCCTTGAGCCTCTCCTCTATCTCAAAGCAACGTGGCGCAGATATATCCTCTAGGTTTATTCCCCCAAGTGACGGGCTTATAAGCTTGACAGTCTTTATTATGTCCTCCACGTCGTTCGAATCTATGCATATAGGTATGCTGTCTATATTTCCGAACTCCTTGAACAGGATAGATTTCCCCTCCATAACAGGCAGCGAAGCTTCCGGGCCTATGTCTCCAAGCCCCAGTACAGCTGACCCGTCTGTTATGACAGCCACCGTGTTCCCCTTTGCGGTGTAGAGGTACACATCTTCCTTGTTCTTCTCTATCTCCTTGCAAGGCTCGGCAACTCCAGGAGTATACGCAAGCGAAAGCTCCTCTCCATTTGTAACAGGAACTTTCGAGACTATCTCCAGCTTCCCCTTATTATCTCTATGCAGTTTTAACGCCATTTCTCTTTTATCCATTTCTATCGCTCCTCCCTGTCGTATATGCTTCTTCCATTTGCATCTATCACCACTACAGCCGGAAAGTCCTCCACGTAGAGCTTCCTTATGGCCTCAGTGCCTAGGTCATCATAGGCTATTACTTCCACAGACTTTATCTTGCTCGCTATAAGGGCTCCTAGCCCTCCACTCGCTCCAAAGTAGACAGCTCTATTCTCCACCATGCTCTGCACCACTTCACTGTCTCTGAGCCCTTTTCCTATCATGCCTTTCAGCCCGAGTTCTAGCAGCTTCGGGGTGTAACTGTCCATCCTGTAAGATGTCGTAGGTCCTGCTGACCCTATTATCTGGCCTTCCTTAGGTGGGCATGGCCCCGTGTAGTATATGATCTGGTTCTCTATGTCGAAGGGAAGCCCCTCTCCGCTCTCCAGATCCTCTATCATCCTCTTGTGGGCGGAGTCTCTTCCCGTATATATATATCCACTTATCTCTACTCTGTCTCCAGCCTTAAGCTTTTCGACAGTCTCTGAATCGAGCGGTGCTTTTATCTTCAATTCAAATCCCCCCTTATATCCTGCACTCTTTGTGTCTGGACACGTGGCAGTTTATATTGACCGCCACTGGAAGTCCAGCTATATGTGTAGGGTACGTCTCTATATTAACTCCTAGCGAAGTGGTGTCGCCCCCAAAGCCTTGAGGACCTATCCCAAGCTTGTTTATCTCCGACAGCAGCTCCCTCTCTAGATTCGCTATATGTTCTTCCGGATGACTGGAGTTCAAATTCCTGAACAGCGCCTTCTTGGCAATCTGGCAGGCCTTGTCCATAGTCCCGCCTATTCCAACACCTACAACTATCGGAGGGCAGGGGTTTGGTCCAGCCTCTCTCACAGTGTCTATAACAAACTTCCTGACCCCTTCTATCCCGTCCGAAGGTTTAAGCATCTTGAGCTTGCCCATGTTCTCACTTCCGAACCCCTTGGGTGCAAACTTTATGACTATTTCGTCACCTGCCACTATGTCGTAGTATATCACGCTTGGAGTGTTGTCTCCTGTGTTTACCCTGAGAAGTGGATCTCCTACTATAGAGGCTCTCAAGCAGCCCTCTTTGTAGCCCTGTCTTACGCCTTCGTTTATCGCCTCTGTGATGTCTCCTTCTAGATGGACATCTCTGCCTATCTCTACAAAGAAAACAGCCATCCCCGTGTCCTGGCATATGGGCATTGAATTCTTGTCAGCTATATCCAAGTTCTCTATCATATCCCCCAGTATCTCTCTTGCCATCTCCGAGCCCTCGCTCGACAGAGAGCTGTGTATGGATTCCACAACGTCGTCTTCAAGCCTGTAGTTTGCCTCTATGCACATCTCTTTAACAGCCCCGACTATTTGAGCCATTTCTATGTCCCTCATTTGCATCACCTCTTAGCTCTAATTATACAGCAATTATACAAAAAAAATAAAGTATAAGCGATTTATCGCCTATACTTTAAGACATCATTTTTCTAACTTTCTTTTCCACTTCGTTCACCGAAACCGGCTTCATAACTATTTCGTCTATCTCGAATACATCTGAAGGCCTTAGCTGCTTTCTCTCTGACTCAGAAATCATCAAGAGCACTTTGTGCTTCAGTATGTCCATATCGTCCAGTTTTTCTTTATTTTCTCTGTAAGTCTTGAAGTCCAGTATCACAAGGTCCATGTCTTTTTTCAGACTCACCTCTATGTCTTCAAGCTCGTCTGCCAGTTTCACGCTGTAGTCCAGGGACTTAAGCCTGCTCTTCACTATATTAGAGGCTACATTTTCAGCATCTACTATGAGTATTTTCTTTTTACATATATTGCTTTTAACTATATCTGAATAGGCGACTGTCTGGTTTCTTCCGCTTTCCTTAGCCTTGTAAAGCGCCTTGTCCGCCCTGTCTAGAAGCTTAGACACTTGGTCGTGTGGCTTAAGTTCTGTAAGGCCTATGCTGAGTCCTATCTTTATGATGTCCTCTATCCCGTCTATCTTGTGATCTTTTCCGTTTACTTGCTCTCTAAAGCTCTCAAGTATCTCTTTTGCCTCTTCCTCAGAGCTATTCTCTATCAAGAGAAGAAACTCGTCGCCTCCGAACCTGAATATCTTTGCAAATTCAAGGTATGTCTTGGCATCTACCACAAAACGCTTTAGAATTTCGTCTCCCACTAGATGTCCGTATGTGTCGTTTATGCTCTTGAACTTGTCCAGGTCCATAAAGCTAAGCGCTACGGGCTTGCCTGCCTTCGCATTTGCAAGATATCCTGTTATCTTAGATGCAAAGCACTTTCTGGTGTATGCGCCTGTCAGTTCATCTATATTTATATTGAACTTGTAAGTGCTTTTCCGCTTCATGATTCCGTCTATTCTGGCCAAGACCTCTTCAACTTTAAATGGCTTAACTATGTAGTCCTCTGCACCTCGCTTAAGTGCATCTATCTTTGTCTCTGTATGGTCTCTCCCTGTCAGAAATACGATTGGAAGCTCTGGGCTGTGAACCCTTATATTTTCGAAAACCTGAAAACCATCGAGCTCCGGCATTATTAAGTCCACAATGGCTAAATCTATGTCTTTTGAGTTGACTATGTCTCCCACCTCATGGGGATTAGATGTCACTATTACCTCGTATCCTCTCATCTCCAGCGCTCTGTTCATTATGCTGAGTATCAGTATGTCGTCGTCTACTATAAGCACTCTTCCATTCGAAGTCATATTGGTGTACTCTCGTTCGAGCTCTATGAAATCCTCTCCGCTACTTTGAAAGTCATTTTTATGTTCTATCTTAAACTCAAGCTGCTTTATGCCTTCTCTGGCCTTGGCTATGCCTTCTAATGCCACTGAGAAAAATTCATGAGTGTCCCTGTTCACCTCGTCAAACTTTTGAAGCCTGTTTTCGTATTCTATCCCAGTGTGAGATAACGTTTCCAAATCTCCTGAAAACTTTTTTAATTCTTCAAAAAAGCTCTCCATATGCTTCCTAACTTCTAGTTTCGTATCGATTTTATAGGATATTAGACACTCCAAGGCAGACTCTATCTTAAGCTTAAGTTGAGTCACGGTGTCATCGTTGCTATCGAATTTTTCTTCATAATATTCAGCCATACTTGTATTTTTCCCCATTGATATCCCTCGCTAGATATGCTATTTATAACCCCAGTTCAATTATACCAAAGCTCAGGCCTTTATTTAAGCTATTTTTCCAAAAAATAAAAAAACTAGCGACGTCCTACTCTCCCAGGTCGCTTCCAACCAAGTACCATCGGCGCTGAAGGGCTTAACTTCTGTGTTCGGTATGGGAACAGGTGTGACCCCCTCGCTATCGTCACTAGATATCTAACTTCATAAGTATAACATCTTATATCATCTCTGTCAATACAAAAGCGAAGCTTTCGCTCCGCTTTTATAATATATTAGTCTGGCTCTACTTCAAGGCTTGAATTCATAACGTTGGCCACTTCACCCTCGATTTCAAGAGAGACCAGGCTCTTCTCTACCTCTTCCATATGAGCCTTGTGATTCTCATCCCCTAGCCTTATGACCTTGACTTTCTTTATTGTCTCCATAACTGGTATTAGGAATCCTGTAACTATACCTATAGAGAAACCATTGTTGTATAGGTTAAACCCTCCATGAAGCGATCCCACGTTAAGCACCACTGAAGAGTGTACAAACCCTACAAGTATCCCGAATATAGGTCCGAACTCTCCGCTTACAGGTGCTAAGCCTGTACCAAACAAGAAAGCCAGTATTATGGCTGGATCGTTTATGCTCCAAGTCTTTGTGAGTCCTCCAAGCATAATACCTATCAGTATCGGTATTATATTTCTCAAGTTTTTTCCCATAGCTGCAAATCCCATTACAGTAAGCAGTCCGGCAAGCACAGGACCGTTTAAATCGCCACCTATCAGCAGTATAAACGTTGTCATAAAGGCAAGTGTGACTCCCATGTTTATAAGCGTAGCAGCAAAGCCAGCTCGCTCTACATACCCATGGCCGAAGAGCCTTCCACATGTGCATAGTATCTTCTTAAACCCTTCTATGGCTCTCTTCCCGCCAAGCAGCAGTCCCAGCAGTACAAATACAGCTGATATAGCATATATCAGTACACCTATCTCAAAAGTGTAAGTGTCTGTCCATATAAGTCTTGGCTCTTGAGCAAATCCGTAAGATTTTGCAACTAGAACAATCATAGTACCTATCATTCCCGCTGCAAACCCTATGTTGTAAAGATCAAATCCTTGGTGGAACTTAACAAGTTCCGCCGCCACAGGTGCGAATATAAACCCTATACCTACACCAGCGACAGCTGCAATGACTATATTCACTGGAGTAGAATATGGCATTTCCAGTGCTATTGAGGTTATCATCGGTGCAAGTGCCGTTCCGAATAGTGCTGTATACACGTGTTTAGAAAAACTTTCCTTTTTCCATCTTGCATACAGGTATACACCTATCATTATAGGCCAAACGTTTACAAGATTCTTTCCAAAGAAAGAGAATCCTGAAAAAGTCAGTATGGCTGCAAGGCTCATACCCTTAAACTCTATGTCCTTCATCTTGAGAAGAAGAACTGTGGCCATAAGAGTCAAGAGACCCGCGTTTACAAATGTGGCTCCTATTCCTCCAACACCGATATAGTCCGTTATAAGATAATCCGGCTCTATTATTATATTGAACAGTCCAGGCAGTATATTTGCAGGGCTGTCCATCAAAACCCCAAACAATATTATCGCCAGTGAAAACCCAATCATAATATTCGATAAAATTTTACATCTTTTTCTCTCTTCCACGGTCCCTAAGGACCCGGTCGGGACATACCCTATTTTCTCTAAATAGAGAATAGCCTTTTTTGCTAGTTTTCTCATTCTTTTCTCCCCTCGGTTTTTAAATTGATCTTTTACAGTTCGTTAGCTATATAATACATTATTTTTAGAGTTTTTTTAACATATTTTTTTGTATTTTTCTATAAAATTATTGTATTTTTTTTAGTAATTCCAGCTTTACTGCTCTTTACTGCTGTATAGGTATATTATATTATACCCTGTATGACTTTTAAAACACAAAGTTTCACATAGCTTTCTGTAAAACAAAAAGGCATTGGTTATTTATTAAACCAATGCCTTAGACAATCTTTCAATTCGTATATGCATTCTCCAAAAAATAAAAAACCAGCGACGTCCTACTCTCCCAGGTCGCTTCCAACCAAGTACCATCGGCGCTGAAGGGCTTAACTTCTGTGTTCGGTATGGGAACAGGTGTGACCCCTTCGCTATCGTCACTGGATATGTCGCTCGAATTTCCACTCTCACAGCCATTCACGTTATGTGAAATGTCCTGCTCTCTCAGCTTCCTAAATCTAAAATCTGCGAACTTGCTTGCGCTCAGACACACAGATTTCTAAACGATTTACTCGCTTCTGTCACAGCATTTCAGCTATAACATTCACGACGCTATTCGAATTGAAATATTCTCGCTTCTGTTTTGAGAAACTTTCGTCTCTCTATTAAGCGTCTGTACACTCAAAACTACACAGTGAATACATTCTTTTGGTCAAGTCCTCGATCTATTAGTATCACTTAGCTGAAGACATTACTGCCCTTACACCTGTGACCTATCTACCAGGTAGTCTTCCTGGGATCTTACTCTGTTAACCAGATGGGAAATCTAATCTTGAGGGATGCTTCGCGCTTAGATGCCTTCAGCGCTTATCACTTCCAGA
>NZ_MKIE01000014.1 GCF_001855385.1 Andreesenia angusta
GCCGCTAGATCATTCGAATTCCGACCGAAGTTTTCCTTCGAGTTCTCTCGCTCGACTTGCATGTGTTAAGCACGCCGCCAGCGTTCATCCTGAGCCAGGATCAAACTCTCATTTAAAAAGTTTATCTCTAGGCCAGTTTGCACTGACTAATTTTTTCAGTTTTTTTGGATGTCTGATCATCCGTTAATTTGATCTCCCTTGCGGTCGATCTTAAGGAATTAACTTGCTTTTTACTGTTCAACTTTCAAAGTTCATCGCAGTCGGCGTTTGTTCCTCGCTGACTACTTTATCTACTATATCACAACCAGTTCACGGTGTCAATAGCTTTTTTAATCTTTTTTTAACGTTTCTTTAATGCTTTCTTAACTCAACTGTGTTTCTCTTTCGCATCTCTCAGAGACAACTTGCTTATCTTAACACTATATCGCATACATGTCAATAGTTTTAATTTAAACTTTAGATTGAAAGTGAGTTCCGCACATCATATAATAAAAGAGACACATTAATAGGGGGTTTTTTCATGGGCATAGCTATCGGGCTAGCTGAATTCAAGAGCATAGCCAAAGGAATGGAAATGACAGACAAGATGACTAAAAAGTCTGATATAAAAATAGTTGAAAACAGAATTGTATGTATAGGAAAGTTTTTTGTGATTATCTCTGGAGACGTGGCAGATGTTCAGTCCGCAATAGATGAAGTTGTCTCCTCTAATGACAACGGACTAGTTGCAGCTAAAGTGATTCCTAGTCTTATGGATGGAGTCGCTGAGAAAGTGAATGCCAAGATATCTAGAGACTCCATAAATGCACTTGGCATAATTGAAAGCAAGGACATCGCAAGTGGGTTCTATTGTGCTAACTATATAAAGAAGTTTGCCGATGTAGAGCTTCTGAAAATATCCATTACTTTTGGGATGGGTGGAAAGGCACTTCTAATATTCACTGGCGACCTTTCATCAGTTGAAAGTGGCTTAGATGTTGCTAAAGAGAGAATCGGAGATCCAAGTAAACTTGTGGAAGCTGTTGTAATAGCTTCACCTTCTAAGGAGTTTATGGACAACTTCTTAGCTTAAAATCTCAATAAATGAGGTCTGCAACTTAAAATTGCAGACCTTATTTTTATGCCCTAGGTTCTATAGAACTATATTACCGTTCGCATACCGTGTTTATCTATGTTCTCCTCAGTTTCTAGCTCCAGTATACGCCTGTTTTTTTATATAAGTAGAGAGAACCTCGTCTATGCTTGCGTAACTGCCTGTCATCTTTGCAGTTTTAAACATGTCGTAGGAGTCTCCACCCGAGGCTAGGAAGTCATTTGTGGCAAGCTTATATAGCTTCCTTTCCTCTAGTCTCTCCCCTGCTATGAATACATCGTAGACTCTTTTCCCTTGTGCCTTCAGCCGATCAAGCTTAAAACTTATCCCACCTACATGTGGAAATGCGCTGCTTGGCTCTGGGTAGAAGGAAAGTCCGTGCTCTAGAGCCTTGACTATGTCTTTTCCGCTTACCTCTTTTGTTATGACGTAGTTGTCAAATGGGAAAGCCGACACTATCTCTTTCCTGGTTATAAATCCGGCATTTATTGATCCCCTTATGCCGCCTCCATTTGTTATAGCTATATCTGCACCTGTTATATATTTCATTGCCTCTGCAAGCAATACTCCTAGGTTTGTCTCTCTAGTTCTCACACTAAACCTGTCGCCATTTAAGTCTCTTTTAGATATTCCCACTATCTCTGAAGTGCTCCTATTGTTCTCTTCATCTACCCTAATCAATATCCGGCTTATGCTTAAGTCCTCTTTAATACCATTTATGTCTTCTCTATATATGAACTCTGAGGAGATCTCCGCTTCTCCGCAAGCTTTTTTAATAAAGTTCACCATTCCAATACACCTCATAGAATCTCCAGCTTGAACTATCGGAATTTCACCTATCAGTCTAGACGCTTTAAGCTCTGTGTGGCTATGTCCGTCCACCACCAAGTCTATGCCCTCTACCGAATCTGCAAGAGTGTCGCTCCTGTGTTCCGGCATTGTCGACTTGTCTATCCCAAGGTGTACAAGCGCTATTATCACATCCACTCTTTCTTGATCCTTTAAAATGCTCACCATCTTTTGAGACTCCAGGACTGGATCTTCAAACCTTAATCCCTCTATATCCTCAGGCCTTGCCTTCTGAACTGTCTCAGGAGTTGTTATCCCAAATATACCAACTTTTACTCCATCGATTTCCTTTAAGGTGTATGGGGCTAAAAGTCGGTCTCCTTGCTCATCATATATGTTCGCAGATATTATTGGAAACTCTGCTAGTTCAGCAAGCTCTAGAAGCCTCTCTCTTCCATAGTTAAAGTCATGATTTCCTGGAACCATGGCGTCGTATTTCATTTCGTTCATTATATCTATCATGGCCTTGCCTTCTGAAATAGATACTATCGGCTGTCCATGTATAGTGTCCCCTGCATCTAGCAACAGTGTGCTATGCTCTTTTCTTATCTCTTCTAGCTTGGCCGAAAATTTGCTGATATCTACTTTTGTCTTTTCATCTTTTTCTATTTTCCCATGTATGTCATTTGTATGAATTATCTTTATCATAGCCTCATTCTCCATATGTGTTTTTTTGTTTACTTATATAATATAAGTTTTTTGTTAACACCGTATTATTTATTTTTGAAATTTGAGTAAATACTGTCCAACCCTATTATTTTAATGTATAGTAGTCACAAAGGAACTTACAAAATTTTAAGGGGTGTTCAATATGAGTTATATATTTTTACAGTATCCAAAATGCAGCACTTGCAAGAAAGCCCAAAACTGGCTGAACTGGAATAAAGTATCTTACGAATCAAGGCATATAGTGGATGAAACTCCCAGTATAGATGAGTTGACAACGTGGATTGAAAAAAGCGGACTTCCTGTCGAGAAATTCTTCAATTCAAACGGTATTGTATACAAGAACATGGGCTTAAAAGATAAGTTGCCCGAAATGTCTAAAGAGGAAAAAATCGATCTACTTTCAACTAACGGCATGCTTATTAAGCGACCTATATTTGTGTCTGACAATCTAGTTTTAATAGGCTTCAAGGAAGCCGATTGGAAAAAGATACTGGAGCTTTAAGTAAAAAAAGAGGTGAAGCTCAATCTTTCAATTAAGCTTCACCTCTTTTTTGTATCTTTATCAAATAGTATGATCTAGTCTTTATTCAACCCTCTTTTCAGATAAAACACAGGCTCTGCAATGCAGGCTACCGGTATTTGTGATTGAATAGCTGACTATTGTTTATCTATTCTGTCTTGAAGTATCTCTTTTACTTTCCTGTATTCGGTCCTGTAGTCGGTGTGTAGCTTTATTTCTCTGTCGTCTCTTCTCTTCAGTATATTCAAACTTGCATTTATACGGTGTATAGAACAAGCGTTCTATCTCTTTTCATCATATTGTTTTTAAATACGGTTGTCCTAAATTATCCAGTACTTTGTACATGTCTTTAGATTGTTCATACAGAGCCGCTACGCTCCGTAAAGTTCTCTTATGGACTCTTATGCTTTCACATAAGCACAGACTATATCACCACCCCTAAGGGTGCTCCCCATTTCCCCTGTCAATAGCTTACAGGGTACGAGATTACTCTCTAGTCGTTGAACGTTCCCCTCTTCGGGGCTTCGCTGCTGATTACCCATTGTCTCAGTGTTTAGGATTTAACTCTGCACCATCCAGTTGATTTTTTCTGCTTTCGCCATTTTCACGCTTGAGCTTTTTTCATCTCTACGTTGTAGTTCAACTGGCTTTAGGGACTTCCAGCAATTAAAGGCGTTTTGGGTAGACCACATCTACCACTCTACACTCTTTACGAATGTAGGGAGCTGTTTTCATAAAACATCTATACCTTTTCATGCTATCGTGTATGTTTTTCTATGTTTTATGCAACTCTTTGTTGCTCCATCTGTATTTTTTTATTTTTTCCTTATATCTATAACACAGCTTATCTGTTAATCTTGCATTACTCATCTATTAAATGAAAGTAAACTTATCAACTCCAAACAATCGGCAAGAAATAAGAAAAGAGAAGGCAAATAATGCACTTCTCTTTATCATAAACTATTCTATTTCTATTTTCACTTTGTTGCTTGACTCTGTTTCCTTTTGGACTTTTATTGTTAGCACTCCGTTTTCCAGTTTTGCGCTTACCCCCTCAGCTTTTGAGTCCGGCAGATATATGCTTCTTTCCATAGAAGATGTTCTTCTTTCCTTGTGAATGTAGTTTTTTCCCTCATCTTCTAATTGCTCTTCCTTTTTAAACGATATCTTCAGCCTGTTTTCCCTAAGCTCTACATTCACTTCTTCTTTCTTTGCACCTGGAAGCTCAGCTTCTACTACATACTCTTTTTCCAAATCCTGAACATCCATTTTGAAGTCTTTCCCGATTACTCTCTTTGGAATGCTAGAATCTGAAAAAAAGTCCTCCATTAAATCATAAAAGTCCTCGAATCTAGTACTTAACTCTTTACTCTTTTTGTTGAACGGCATTAAGTTTTTCATAGATGACAGCTCCTTTATAGTTGATTTACATTTCAATTATACCTAAATAAACTTATTTTAATCATAATATTACATAATCTCGATTTATTGAATCATAAGTTCGCACAAAATAAAAACAGCTAGCTACAATCTCTTGTAACTAGCTGTTTTTCAACGTTTATGTATGGTGCACCCAGGAGGACTTGAACCCCCAACCTTCTGGTTCGTAGCCAGCGAACGTCTTATTTCTTTAGTTTCTTTAAACCCTAAGTATGAGTATATAGTTGGCTTTAGTTGACCATCACTTTTGTATATTAGTGTCTATTTGTGTTTAGTTTTGACTAAAGTGTCCCCATTCTGTCCCCAATTTAGTCTTTTAGTCGAGTTTCTTCCTATAATATGTTCTTTCCAATTACCCTGTCTAGTTTACCAGGTATATGTAGCTTATAGAATATAGTTTTGAATAGTATTCAAAGCTCCACCTAAATCTCGAATAACTAAAACGTCAATTTTTTCTATTATCCAAAATAAGCTTGTCATAACAATAATAGTAACCATAATAGCATTTGGATAGAATGATATAGGATGTTTTCTTATGAATCTTTTGACTTGACCACAACGTTCATCACAAATACAGTTTTCATCTTTGCATACACTCAAGCTTCTAATGTCTTTTCCTATTATTTTTGCAATCAGCACTAACAGTAAAAATATTGTATTAAACATGACGAACCCTACCATAAATGTCATAAAAATAAGTCGATATTTACTCACCGAATCTATAGACTTAAAAACCTCAGACAAAAAACTCATGCCTCCAAAGAATGCCATTACGATTCCTGCAAAGATACTCAGAACAGTTATGGATTGAGTATTAAACTCATTCAGTCTATTCTCAGAGTCTTTTAGCTTCAACTCATTTTTATTTAAGTTTTCTTTAAATATTCCCATATTTACTTCTATATTTTTAAAATCAGTTTTTATATTTTCAAAGTCATCTAGTCTTTTTTCATTTTCATTTAAATCACGATTGAATCTTTCTATGTCATTTTTTATTTCTTCTATTTTTTTATCAAGTTCGAGCCCTTCTTCTAAATTTCTAGTAACTAAACTAAAAGATTCTCCAATTGCCCTCTTAAGGATATCATTCTCTTCTTTTACTTTATTTAATCTTACTCTTTCAAGCCTTAAGTGATCATATAGTTTCTCTATTTTTTTAAAAAGTTCAAGGCTTTTATTATCAAAATAGGTGTCTTCTGAAACTATTTTTCCGATTTTATTTATGACACTATCTACGCTATTTTCTTCAGAAAGATACTCACTATTATTGAAAATAAATTCAGCAATTTCATGGTAATAGTGCTTTTGCTTATAATTATAAAACTTTTCTAGCTTTAATAGTATATTCTTCTCATCGTACATTTTTGAATCATTTAATATGCTTTCTAAGACATCTTTAATACCACTATTCTTCAATGGTTTACGAGTATCTTCCATATATTCTATCCTCTTTATTCTCACCAGAAAAATAGTCCCTTATTGAACATTCTTTTATGACATCATTTTGGTTAGTAACCTTCCAAGGACTCTCTTCATGTGTTCTCTTTACCAACTCAAGAGCAGAATTTTCTAAATGTCCCTTTATAACTTCGTCAATAAGCTGTCTATCTTCTAGTCTTATTATTTCATACGGATTATATTTTTCTTTTGCAAGTACAATTGATCCTTCTTCTACTTTAAGAAAACTCAAAGTTTCAATTTTGTTATCTATATCAGAGTCTACATAATTTTTAAATTCTTGATAAACTCTTTCTACCACCGGACCATAGCGCCAAGCCACTATATTTTCATTGAATATTCGAGTTTCTCTTTTAATTATAGAGGCTGCTTGCACATAATACATTATCTTTTGTAATTTAAGATTGCTCACTGGACTGCCTAAGTCAATGCTTCTATTTATAATGTATCTTGCAACATCTAGAGCTGGATAAGTATTGGTCACTGAAAATTCCACGATTATACCTCCTAATTTTAGTATCAAAAAAGCTAAGCAATTCACATGAATTCGCCCAGCTAAATCAGTTCTTAATGCATTCGTTTATGATAAATATACCACATTCTTTTGTCTTTAAGCAAACTAAACCAGTTTATCACAATTTACTATATATTTCAATCTAACTCAAGCAAATATCATTAGATTTCTACTGATAAGTCTAATTATTCATTTGAATAATAATAGATTAACTCAAAAGATATCGGATATATATTCTATACAAATTTTCTGTAAAGGGAGTTGTTTAAGTGTTTTCATAAAGTATACTGATTGGAAGTTCAGAGATTTTTTTGAAAGTATCAAGATAAAGCATTTAAATTATGAAAAAATATTTAAAGGCCTGAAGGTAAAGCCATATAATTAGCCTTTAATATTAGAGAGATTACTTTATTTATAACTAGGAGGTGTAACTATATTGAATAGATTGCAAAATTTAATTGATAGTTTAGTTAAGCTAGATAATAAACCTAACTTAGATATGTTTAAATATGTACTAAGTCAAACACAAAATTTTGATGAAGTTAAATGTACTATCCCACTTTTTGAAAAGATAGGGTTCAATTTCAAAAGAGTAGCAGTTTTTGAATGCCTAATGAATATGACTGAAGTTTTAGAAGATTCATATTATATCTTATCTCTTATGCATAAGTTTAACGTGAAGCCCTCTTCAAAAGCTTACTCAAGAATTTATCTTCAGCTCATTAGAAGTGCAGATAGTTCAAGTAAGTTAGAAACGTTAATATGTGAGCTAGAATACAAAAATATAACTATCCCCCCTTCAGCTTATTTAGATTTAATATTAAAACAAGATTCCTATACTAAAGCTAAAAAAATATTTGAAGAAAAGAAAGATAGTTTTCAACCCCCAAAGACTGATTTATATTATACGATTCTTCTCAAAGCTAGTGAAGCTAATAACATTGAAGACATTGAAGAAATCAGGAATGAAATGGATTCCCTTAGTATAGACTTTGATATGGAATACTATACCGCTTTTTACAATGAAATCTTTATTGATAAGCTAGGTAGAAGAGACTTTGTAAAGTATTATAAAAATCTTTTAACAGTTTATGGCCACAACCTGATAAAACCAACAGGTTACAAAGAGGCTGATTTGTCAAATACATTCTACGAATATCCAAATAAAAATCCTACTCCTGCTATTAAAGAGGAAAAAACAGTCTATTTATTTAAACGCAATAACGTTTTAGCAGATGACTTAAAGCGACGTTATGATAATACTTGTCAAATATGTGGAGAAAGGCTCTCTTTAAGACATAATAAGTCTTATTCTGAAGTTCATCATATACAGCCACTATCTCTTGATGGTCCCGATATACCTGAAAATATGATAGTGCTATGTCCAAATCATCATAAATTATTTGACAGGGGCTCAATAACCATAAATATTTATGATAATAAAGTTAAGCATGTTGAACTGGAAAACAAGGTCAATGAAATGACCTTAGACTTAAAACATAATATTGACGAAAAGTATATAGTTTACCATGATTCTTATATCTTCGGCAAATAGTTATCATACAAAAAAGACCAGGGCTTCTCTCCCTGGTCTAATCAATACAGCTACAACTCTACTTCTGACTACTCTCGATAGCTTTTCTGGTTAAATTATTTATCCTTATAACCTCCGCTCTCGTACACATATTATTATGAGCTCTGCTCATTATAGCAGGCACTCCGTTAGCTTCCAGGTATCTGTTTAACTCCTCGAAGTCAGGGTTTACCCAATGCTCTCCCTTGACCTCTCCTGGAGACAGTATCGAAGTTACCTCTTTAAGTACCTTGGTCGTGATCGCTCTGTCTCTTTCATCTAGTATCTTATTAAGTTCTTCTTTAGTCATGTCTATTTCCTCCTTTTTCTTCGCTACTGATATACGCCTAACATCTTCCGCCTCGGTTCGAGGAAGTTTGCAAGCGCCGGGATCCCCTTGTCCATGTCCATATATAACCCCTAACCTTTTAACTCCACTTCTTTTGGCTGCATCATATATGCTAGAGCCTATTGAAATTAGCTTAGAGTCATATCTTTGATTCTCTTGAGGGTTAGATATGAATCCATGCTCTAGGAGAACATAAGGAATTTTAGCTATTCTCATAAGCCTTGAATTCTGGTGGCCTTTCTGTTCTGGCCCATTACGCTTCACGAACCCCCTATCTCTCCACCCTAGAGCCACCATAGCCCTGTGAACCTCCACTATGGATTGAGGTATGGCTTGGTAGTGATCCACAAGCGACTCATATCCATATGACGTTTCCCCTGCTGAATTCCGGTGGTTCTCTACTACGAGGTCCAGTTTATTTGCCCTTGCCCAAGAAACTATATCCCCTTGCTTGAAACAGTTGAGCTTTGGATTGTATACTACTACTTCCATATCTATTCCTCCTCATTTTTGCTCTTTAAAATTTCAATACCTTTTACAAGTACTGGGGGGAAGTCTAGTCCCATTTGCCCAGCGTTTTCGGCAATAGATAGTATCTCGTTTACTATAAAGGCTATTACCACGCCGTCCCTTATATAGTCAGTTCCAACAAGCATATCTATTCTTACAGCCATATACACCATTACGAGCATCATTACTTTTTTACAGATCCCCTTGAAACCTTCAGCTGATGAAGCTCCACCATTTTCTGTCTTCGGACTATTTTCAAAAAAGAAAGCCAGTACGTACCCAGTAACCACATCTGCTACCATAAAGCTTGTAAGCGTAATTATGGCTCCGTCCCAGCCTCCTAGTGCATGCGCTATAGTGCTTCCGACTACTCCAGCAGTAGAAAGCAGACCTGTCTTTATTAGATTTACTCTTTCCAACTTCACTCACCCTCTCGCAATATAAAAGGACCTGCACTATGTGCAAGCCCTAGACTATTAAATGCTTTCTATATTCGTTCTGCCTACTGTGCAATAACCCCAATAAGCGAATTCAACTCTTCGTATTGATCTAATGTTATCCTTTCGTAAAGCAAAAATACATCTAGTTTATTAGTTATGTCAAGTGACTCGAATTCTCCCGATTCTATTATTCGCTTTAAAAGATTATATATCATAATTAATCATCTCCTATGTTTGCTTTTTTATAATATAAGACTTTTAAATTCTTGCTCGACTATATAATTCTGTAACTCCAAAATTTCTTTTTGCATTTTCAGAGAATTTAGTCTTGTGTCGTCAAGCTGTTCTACTTTGCCGAATATATACGTTTCTGCGTTTTTTAAATCAATATTCGTAAAGCGATTCACCTCTTTAAGTCTTGCTATTTGATCTTTTTCGTGAATAACTGGCTCAAAAGAAACTATTTCTGTATGCCCCCACTTTTCAGCAAAATGGATCCACCATTCTTTGCCTTCAGCCCCTATATACTGTTCTACCCTTTCTCCACGTTGAGTGTAAATCACTTTGTGTTCACTTAGTTTGACATTCCCTCGCTCGTCATAAAATAGCAATTTATTCACCTCCCCAATCTATACTATTTCTAATACTGGTCTCCATCCATACGAAGTTCCACTTTGAATGTATCCGGCTAGTTCTGGCATATTATCGGCACCTCTATAAACATAAGAACCAGAAGGGCTTGTACACGCTTCTTGGCAAATAGTGTTAGATCCAACGCCACTGGAAAAGCCTAAATCTGAATCCGAAAGATTTGTTCCCCAGCTTGGCAGTGTGCTTTCTACATAGGCTGGCCAATTCCACGCTTTGTTTGTTGCTTTAATAGAAAGAGGTAATACTAGTTTATTAAATTCACTACCTTTTGTTTTTGACCCGTCAGAATTATTTTGAATATCAACAGGATTGGATGCAGCCCCTTTCAAAAGCCTCACTTTGAAAGTCGTTCCATTTTTGGTTATATTCATTGAACCATTTACACATCCTACAGCATTTATATTCGCCCAGCTAAGACCATACCTTATAGGTTTTTGTGGGATATATACTACCTTTCCATCTATAGCCATTTTATGCCAAGGAGTTGTGTCATTAAACAAAGTACCAACAGATAGACCCACAGCTGTAGCTAATTCAGATCCTGTAAATAACTCTGATGATGATACAATCCCATAATATCCAGCACTTTGATTTCCTGAAATCAGTGTCTTCGGACCAGGCCCGGCCGCAAGTGTAGCGAAAGACTTACCCGCGCTTTGTGGACTCGCTAACGCATCATATGTTTCTTTTAGCCGAGAGTATGCTATATATTGAGTACTACTAGATAAGCCCGTGATAATCGCAGGGCTGTCGTGCCAAGCTCCGTTCCCTATCTTAACTTCAGTACCATCTACTCCAGTAATTTTGGCTCTATCACAATCCACATCTGAAACGGTTGGTGCCGGGGGTGCGGATTGCGCTATCCTGTTTTTTATTTGCCATTTACCCGATGTGCTAGAAAAAACTAGAGTGCTTCCATTTTGAATATTTGCTTCATCTACATTTTTCGTACCAATGTATCCTGTTTTATTATTTATTTCATTTAGATCTGTTTGATTTGCTTTGATGTCCAAGTCAGATTTATTCGCCTTTTCAGCCATTTGCGAGCTAACAGAAGCTATATTATCTGCATGGCTTTTCAGTTCTGTGTCTATTTTATCTGCATTTTCATTCAGGTCATTTACGTTTATATAGTCTGTTCCCTCGGGCTTCTTTAAAGCATAATTCGTTGTAGTTTTCATTCTCTTAAATCACTCCTTCCCAAGTTCTTAAGTCTTCCCAAGTCTGAGTCGCAACTTCACCCCAAGTCTTTCCTGATACAAAGTTCCAAGCATTGTAGGTAAACTTATAAGATATCCCTAGGTGTGCCGGAATTATAATGCCTAAGGCTTCCTTTAGCCCATCTATATTATCCGGTACTCCTTTAGTTCCTACGAACTTGATTTCATAGAGTCCTGGAGTAGCCGTCTCATTGACTTCCACCTCTCCGTTTGAAAAGGCTACAGCCACACTCTTTATAGTCTCTTCTGTGGTTTGCTCGAAGGTGGCTCTCTTTCTAGCCCTTATCTGTTCTCGTCTTTGGTCATACTTCAGAGAGTCTACATTCTTTATTCCAAGGTCACGCTCGTAGATGTATAGAAGCTCTATGGCTGTATCAAGGAACATATTCCTCTCGACCACTTCCAAGGACTGCTCTATCCCTCTGAACTCTTTGTCATAGGCTTTGAGTATCTCTTTGAAGTAAGTAGAGTCTCTCTCGTATAGTGGCAGATAGTTCAGCATAGCCGAGTAATAATCTCTATTGGAGACTACTATATTGACCACCATTTCTGATATCGCTTTAGCTATAGCTGGAGAGTGTTCTACGGTCACACCTTGCATTTCAAGCTCCGTCAGCATTTCATTTAGTGCGCCGGAACTCTCTATATTGACACCAGTGGCTACCGCCTCTGTTTCAGATTCGGCCAGTGCCAGTCTATAGTCTTCCCACAGATTTGTTCGCAAGTCGTCCCAAACTTTGAGGGTGCTTTCTCCCCAAGTTTGTTCTGTTATGATAGCCATAACATCACCTACTTAAGTCGCACTATCAAGTAGTTTTTAGGTATCTTATACTGGCTGGATATATCTATAGTCTTGGCAAATTCCGCTGGACAATAAAAAAGCATATTCCCCGCTGTCGATGCGTCGAATATGCCTATATGTGTTATGCTCCCCCAATTCTCTGCCGCTATTGGGAAGAGTATGTCTGCGTCATTCGATGTCTGGCCAGAGTTGGGTAAAATGAAACTGGCTAATTGTCTTGCGTAGCTCAGTTGCTCCACCTCTAATTCCCCATTGAAAAGGGCTACGTATACTGGGGTTGTCCTTAGATTATCTGTTAGCACTTTGTTTTTCAAGTATGTCGTCATATGATTCATTCTTTCCACCTCCTATGTTGCTGTAATAGTGCCTATTACGGGCACTTCTGTTTCTGTGAGTGGTATATTCGCTGTACCTAGATTGACAGTGAGGTTTTGATAGTCGAGGACTCCTAGTGTATCTATAACTATCCCTCCTATCTTGGCCCAGCTTACAGCAGTTCCAGTAAAGGATAGGGTCTTGAAATACTCTTCCATGCCAAGCCTTATATCCTCCGTCACATCTGCAAGCAGATAGCCAGTGTCGAGGGTAAGAGTTACAGCTACGTCTATAGTTTTAGGTGCTGCACCTTCCACTGTAACTGTAGCGCCAAAAGGTCGTTGCTCCTCAATATAGTCCGTCACGCTTTGCACTAGCTCTGTGTCGGGAGGTTGTCTGTTGCTGTCTACTACGACCACCTTAACTGTCAAAGGGCCATTCCAGATAGGATATACTTTTACGTCACCTACTCCGACTACTTCCATAGCCCACTCTTCGTAGTGGTACTTGTTTCCGGCCTTTCCTGGGCGCTGTAGCTTTGCATAGTACCTCTCTCTAAACTCATCGTCACTTTCAGGCTCATAGCCTCCAGTAGTAGGTTCTGCGTTGTATACGTCCACAAGTCCCTGTATCGGTAGCGGAAACTCTATGATGGCATTAGCTGGTACATTCCCTATAGCTCCTACCTGTTGACTCTCTACAGCTACATTGACAGACCCAGAAGCAGGTATCGTGGTTTCTTCCATTATGATAAAGTCCACATCACCCGTACTGACTATAGCTCCAATACTAATCTTTGCGCCTTCCTGTCCAGATATAGTTGCCACTCCATTTGCTGGAGTTCCTATCTTCCTAGTCAAAGGAGTGGAGGCTGCGATAAACCTTTCAAGTTCTGTACCGCTTAAGTTCTCTATGTCGAGTTTGTCTGCCACAGAGCCAAGCTTCAAATAGAAGTTTGCTAGCTCTATTGCTGCTGGATTTATAGCATCGTGGACCATACTGTTTTCAGTCTTGTCTACATTCCTTGCTGTGTCGAGCATACTGTTTTTCAGTTTCTCTTGTGTCATATCGCTATACATAATTTCTCACCTCCCCATATGGAGTGATTGCCGTAAATGCTACACTTAGAGTGTCTTCTACTAGCTGTATATCAAAGTCTTTCATCTCTAGCACATAGTCGGATAGATTGGACTCTACAGCCTCTTTTACAAGCCTTTCTGCCTCCGACTCTGTAAAGCCTCGAGTGTATTTACCTATAAGGTCCTCCATCTCGTGGCCGTAGTCCCAACTGAAAATCATGTATCTGTATCGTTGGGTGTTGAGTAGCTTCCAGATCCAAATCTTCACAGCTTCATTTCCCTCGACCTTATACATCTTGCCATTCTTAGTTTTGAAGTCCAGCTTTTCAAAATCCCATGCCCACTCTCTAGCCATAGGGAGCTCTTTCACTTCGTCCACCAGTTCCACCGGGTCTGTAAATGGGAATATACTCACTACATCACCTCCGATAGTCTAGCCAAGATAATAAAGAGTTGCTTGTCTGTTGTAGGGAGTACCGCTACGATATCTCCCTTTCTCAAAGTACACTTTGTGAAAAGTTCAGTCTCAACTCCAATGCTTGCAAACCCATGTGAGTGGTCTCCTGAAACAAGGGTCGCTCCTGTTGGACTTCCATCTTGAAATGATATTTTCCGACTATGATTTTCTAAAAGATAGTCAGCTATAAGCAGATTATCATTGTCGATTTCAAGTTCCCGAATTTTGATTAGTAAGTTAGGGGGCTCTTGTATTACTGTAGCTATTTCAATGCTTGGAGGGTTGTTCTTGCCACCTCTACTTGACATAATGTCGAGCATTTTACTGTATGGATTGTCTTTCATAAAACCACTTCCTATATCAATACTTTCAAGGCGAATAAAAGCACTGGAAGAGAAAACAATATAAGTCTTAGTGCTATTCCAGCATCCTCTGTTTTGTCATCAGCGTGAAGCATCATACCACCGACTAAAGCACTCGTTAATATGAAGGTATAAAATGCTAATATCTTCATCATCATTATCCATCAATCCCCCTTATCCTGTAGCCACATGTAAATCTGTTTCCAAGTTTTGAATATACAACTCCTTGACTTGGTGTTGCGGCTTCTATAAGTCTATTGTTTCCAAGGAAAACTCCAACGTGGCCAGACTGCCACAAAATATCTCCCGGCTTAAGCTGAGACTTATTTATTCTTTGGAATCTACTATCCCCAGGTATAGTCCCTGTAGTCATCTGGGCATTTTGTGTTAGCCCTGCCTTTACCATCGCTCTTCCTACAAGGCTAGAACAATCAACCGCCCAATTCGTCATCCTGAATTCTTGACTATACTTCCACCCAGCAAAGCTTTCAGCCGCCTTAATAAAGGCCTGTCTCTTTCCAGTAGCACTAGACGATGAACTGCCCTCTGTGACCGTGTAGTACCTGAGAACATGGTCCACATAGTTGACATCTCCGTATTTAGACCAGCCCATCTTTTCCGCCCATATACGGGAGAACTCTTTCGCATTTGCCTTGGAATATCCTCCACGAGCTTTTGCCCAAGGAACCCAAGCAGGTCCAAAGTTGTAACCTTGAAGTGCAAGTTTGATATTCTGCATATCTGACGGGCTTTTTACACCAGCCTTGTTTATAGCGTCTCTGAACTCCTGTACTCCACACCAGATAGAATAGTCGCTATCTGTTATGCTGTTTGGTGCTCTTGAGAACCTAGTGTTATACCCACACTCTGAAGCTTGCATAACGTCAGCGTACCTTCCACCAGACTCTTGCATTGTCAGAGCCATTATAAGCGGTACATATTCAGACACACCAAACTGTTTGGCATACTTCTCGATGGTAGGTTTCCATTTAAGCACCGCTTGACTTACATTCGCACTAGCTGTTCCATTAAACGAACCACCACTAGCCCTTTCCTCTTCCGGATCACTTCCAGCATTCTGTTCGTCCATAAGGTTTTTATATGCAAGCCCTAGGCTCATAAAATGCTGACCCCCTTCTAGGCGGTGCTCGTCTGTATCAATCCAGAATAGGCCCTGTAGCCCTGTGTAAGCCTCTCTTATTACTACAGCGTTTCCAGCTATGCAGTTCAGGTCTCCTAAAGCTTCAACCTTGGCTGACTTTCCTATGCCTTGCAGCATGGCCTTTGCCCTTGCTGTAGCGTCAGCACCTTTCTCCGCCTTGTAAACATCTTGGAGTATGCCGACTACACCTTCACTTTCCGGAAGATTCACTGTGCCTATATGGGCTCCCTCTTCAGAGTAAATCTGCACCCTATTTATGGAGTCCTCCATGCTTTCGCTGTAGGTAGCATTTAAAAGATTGACTCCAGCATCTAGGGTGTATTTAGCTATGGTAGTTCCCTTTTCTATTATCCTTAGCTTTCCTTCTTCCATAATGGGCATGTATGGCTTGCCTGTCTTTTCGTACTCCATAGTGTAGGCTGTCATGATAATGTTGTAGAGCTCCACACCCTCGAAAATACGGGTTATTGGAGAGCCTTCAATAGCATGGCGCAACTCTATGCCGAATTCCTTGCATATTCGCTTTGTAAGAGCGCCTGGTGTTTCACCTTTGACGTTGTAGGTCGCCTTGCTTTTAAGTAAATAGATAAGCCCATCGTAAACAGTCACGCTCATTTGACTGCCGTCGATGGACTTCTCCTTGAAAAATACATACCCTCTGAATATTTCTTTTGCATCTATGAAAACTTGTATCATATCCCCCATGGCTATATTCACTCTAGGGAGATAGTGGTCACTAGGAGAGACTACTATGTTCATGCTGACTTTCCTAGCCACCTGCTTATAGTCTCCACTCCAGTTTAGATTCTCCACTATGTCTGTTATATCCGTATTCTTGTGATAGACTTTCATCACCATATAATCAGCTCCTGTCCAGGAGTCACGACATTGGGATCCTTTATATTGTTTCTAGCCGCTATGAGTTTATAGTTGTCAAAGTTGCCTGTAAGCTTCTTTGCTATATTTCCAAGGGTGTCACCGGCTTGGACTATATACTTTTCAGGTATCTCCTTGAAAACCGGCCTAGCTCCACTTTGACTATAACCCTTCTCATTGCTTTTTACCTTTACGTTCATAAACACATACTCTGAAAGGTCTAGAGAATAATATACATCGCCAGTGCCGTCTCTTTCGCCGTATTTGAAGTTCTCTATGGCGAATGGTATGTTTATATTCGTTCCGGTTATTATTAGCCTTATAGGCTCTTCTGTAGCTTCCCATTTCTCTATCTGCTTTACACAATCATAGGGTTTAGGGAATCCTCTATACTCGCAGAAAGAATACTCCTGTGCCGGAAAGAAGGTCTGTATACTCATAGCTCTCAGACGTGATTTTCCGATAAGGTTGATCTCTCCAAGCTCTTGTAGCATAACCTTTGTATTGTTCTTTCCAGTGTCCACTTCAAAGTCAGGAGGCAAGACCGGAAGTCTTAATCTCTCCTTGTTGTTTCTGAAACTAAGCCAAAACTCCATATCTCACCCTCCTATGCCATATTCATGTCTGCTTCTTCAAGCTCTTTTACTATCTTTTTCGCTACTTTAGTAGTTATAGTATCTATATCATCTTCTTTTCTGACTACTATCTCATCTGCTAACTTAGGTATAGTTATTACTATTTGTTTTCCGGATGTCGCTTCTTTTCTGCCATCTTCTCTTGCCATCTGTACCGACTTATCGTGAGGATATACCCTTGATCCACTATCAAGGTCTATTATTTCTCCGCCTCTCTCATGAACCTGTACCATACCACCTTTCCAATAGTCAGTACCTTTTGCAAGCTGCGGTATGAGTGGTATATTGACTCCCATTCCACCTATTCCCGGAACATCATCAGGTATTTGGATTTTGTTTGCAGCCTTTATAAATCCATTTATATGTCCAATCAGCCCATTGATAATATTCTTGGCTATACCTGCTATGGTTCCAAAAATACCCTTGAAGATTCCAACTACCCCCTGCCAAGCAAGCTCCCAGTTTCCAGTGAAAACTCCAACTATAAAGTCTATTATTCCTTGTGCTATAGTGATTATCCCATTTAAAACAGTGGTTATTATTCCTACTGCGGTAGAAACAGAGCTAGCAATAATTGGCCACACCACTGAAAAGATACCTGAAAAAACTGTTATAGCCCCCATAACTAAATTAAGGGCTATTGAAACAATGTCACCAAACAATCCCCAAGCTTTCTGGGCTATGCTCGTTATATCATTTCCATGTGTCTCCCAGAGAGCTTTTACAGCTCCTACTGCACTAGAAATTATGCTCTTTATAGCACTCCAGACCATGTCTATTTTATTTCTTACGGTTTCATTGGTTTGGTATAATTTCACGAATACAGCTATTACAGCTGCAACTATGGCAATTATAGCAGCTATTTTTATTACTATCAGAGTGGCAGGATTTGCTATAGCTTTCATTATGCTACCCGTAGTTTTCACTTGCTTTGCAAATGCTGAAAACTTAAGCATTCCACCCCCTACGATTGTAGTTATTTTCCCAAAAACAAAAAGAGCAGGGCCTATCGCCGCTGCTATCATAGCTAGCTTTATTATGGTTTTTTGAGTTCCTTCATCAAGACCTCTGAATTTTTCAGCAAACTGAGTTAGCTTATCCATCCCAGAATTTAAGTAAGGAAGGAATATACTTCCTATGTGCTCACCCAATAGTCTAAATTGATTTCTTAATAGCTGAATTCTTGCCTCTGTTGTTCCATATTTTTCTGCTGCTTCTTTGCTCAAAGCTACATTCTCTTCCCATGCTGTAGTCCCTCTTGAGATAGCATCTTTGAACAAGTCGCTTGCCTCTGTTGCACGAAGCAAGGTGTCTCTTAACCTTACTTCAGATATTCCCATTTGATCAAGTATTGCTATAGCAGACATCCCATTTTTTTCAGCATCTCCTAGTCCTTGTATGAATGTTGATAAGGCTTCAGCTGGATTGCTTTGAAATAGCTGTGAAAATTCTGTATCTGTAAGTCCTGCGACTTTAGAAAATTCACTAAGTCTTTCAGAGCCCGTTTCTACCGCAAGTTGTATGTCTACCATTACTTTAGAAAAAGCTGAGCCTCCGGCCTCTGCTTCAATTCCAACCGATGATAGCGCTGCTGAGAAGGACATTATTTGTGCCTCTGTTAGCCCAATTTGTGACCCCGCACCGGCCAGCCTCATTCCCATAGCAACTATATCTGACTCTGTAGCAGCAGTGTTGTTTCCTAAGTCAACTATTACACTTCCTAGCTTGTCTATATCCTTCATGCTCATTTGAGTTATATTTGCAAATTTTGCAAGTTCACTAGCTGCTTCATCCGTTGTCATATTTGTAGCTACACCAAGATTCGCTATAGTTTCAGAGAAGTCAAGTATATACTCCTTTGCTACACCTAGTTGTCCGGCTGCTTCTCCAATGGCATAAAGCTCATTTTTATCTATAGGTATTCGGAGTGAAAGTTTGTCGAACCCCTTCTGAAGTTGTTCGAATTCTCTTTCTGTTGCATTCACTGTTTTTCTAACTCCTGCAAAAGCAGTCTCAGAATCTATAGCTGATTTTATAGCAGCAGCTCCAAGTCCCACTATCGGAAGAGTTATCGCTTTAGTTAAGCCTGATCCAGCACTCTCCATGCTTTTACCCATAGACTTTACTTCTTTTCCAAGTTTCTTCATTTCTTTATGAGAGTTTATCGCTTGCTTTGTAACCCGCTCTAAAGTTCCTGAAAAGTTATCTCTAAGCTGTATTATCGCATCCAATACATGTGCCATTACATTCCACCACCCTCAGACTCTTTTACTTTATCTTCAATTTCTTGTCGCATAAAAGCATTAACTATGCACTTTTCACCAGATGGAAGCCAGTAGTATTTACTAGGCTCCCATCCCTTATATCTAAATAACAAGTACATAATCTGAGTTTCAGGGTCGGTGGATATTAGTTTTTTACTTCATCCTCTGGCTCATCATCTTCGTCGTCAGCTTCAAATCCACTTAGTATACTAATCCTTTTATAAAGCTCGTCAATCTCTCCTGGAAGCAGTATTTTAGATACAAGCTCGGTAGGAGTTGCAGCTCCATATTGCTCTCTTAGTTTAGGGTCCTTGAATGATGGTTCCTTGACACCTTCTAGCAGAGTATGGACCTTCACTGTAAACATATGAATATCTCTTATATTTCCTTTTTTGCCTAAGTCGACTCCTCTTTTCTGGATATCAGAGTGAGTGTCACCATCTAGTGCTACACATTTAAACTCTATTTTTTCTCCAGCCATATCGCTAAATCTTTTCATTTCAACCATTTCTACTGGTTTTTCCATAACCTTCTTTGAATCAAGCTGTAGTAACTTATCTGTTAAACTCATTTATATTCACTCTCCTATTTTTTATTCGTCTATTGTGTCTAGCAAATCCCAATCTGTAAAAGAAAATGGAATCGATTCTTCTCCAAGTTTCTTGGCTTCCCAGTCTACTAAAGTCATTGTCTCCAATGTCGCATCTTTTATATGAACCCTCTCTGCTCCTAGTGCATCTGGGTCTTCTAGTTTTGATGTAAACGATATAGTTGTCTGTTTCCCCGCCTTCAGATTTTCGCTCATAAGCTTGAGAAACTTGGAGGAAACTTTGTTTAGCTTAATTTCCCCCTTGCCTTCATATCCCATGAGTTTTTTGCCTTTTCCAAGTTTTCTGACTCTATTAACCGTTTCAAAGTCCATCTCTATTTTGGCACTCATTCCAATCACTTCTGCCAAATAGTCTGAACCCGACCAAGCTTCACCCCAAGTTCCATTAATAACGTTACGGTCTTCAAATGTATTCAAGTTTAATCACCCCTTATATTGCTATTGGAAGTGTGATATCTTCTATAGCGTCTAGTATTTTTATGCTAGCTTTCAAAAACACCTTGTCGTCTGTTTCTGCTTCTTTTATTTCTTTTGTACTCATTTCTTCAACAGCATATCCAGTAGCTTTCAGATATGCTCTTTGAGCATCTATATCTATCTCAACTACGCTGGAACCCTTCAACAGAACACCTTCTCGTTCTAGCTCCTCTAGGTAGCCCTTTACCGCTGTTATAAGAAGGCACTTGTTGTCATAACTATTTGCATACTTTCCAAGATAGTTGTCTTCTGCTGTCATCCTTACGTCGTCATATATCAAGTCCATAGCTTCAACTATCTTTATCTTCTTGAAACTTTTTAGCTTAGATTCAGTTGTAGTTACTAGTGAGTTTACTCCTCTAGCAACCTTGACTTTTTCACCATCGTGATAAAGCATGAACTCCCCTGCATCAATCCTAGAATTGTACTCCTCTATGGTCAACTTCTCACAGTCTATTACCTCTGGTAACGGAGCGAATGTAGATGCAATGCTAAGTGGAGTCCCCGATAAAAGGCCTGCTATTCTAGCGCAATATTCAGCTACAGTGTACTCTTTGTCTTTTGTTTTCATCCAGGCTGTAGTGACATTAATAATGCCCTCGTGATCGCCTGGGTGGTTAGGCAATACAGCCTTAACTTTTTTGCGCTTAGTGCTTCTAAGGCTCTTAATCCATGTTCCAATTGATGGCACATCTGCTTCTGAAATCTCAGGAATGGCTAGGTAATTCCACTTTACAGTTTCTAAGTATTCTTTAGCCTCTGTATAGCTTACTGGAGCTAGTTCAGTTCCAACAGGAACTATATATAGGATTATTTTCTTAGGAGGGGTTTGATATCCCAAGAATGCAAGCTCTACCTGCGTCTTGTTGAAATCATTAAGACCGCTAGGAATCTCTGTAACACTTGATATCTCTATAGCACCTGCTTGCAAAGTATCCTCTAGTATTAGAGCCACTGTGCCTTTCTTTCCTCTTTCTAAAGCTCTCGCACCTGCTTCACGGAAACTTATATCAATACTTGGTAGTCCCATTAATTATCACCTCTTATATTAGTTAAAATTTCACCCATGACAGTGGTTGTTTCTTTCTTCTCTATATTTTCAAAGTAGTCCAGATCAAATTTGAATTGAACTATTTCATCTACTATCGAGGATTTTATATTTTTAAGAGTCAGCACCCTACTTCCTACTTTCAAAGTCATCCCAAAGGCTCTTTGCAAGCTGTTCATCATCTTTAGGCTGTCTAGTTCTATATTCTTTTTAGGAAAATAGTTCGTTACAATTATCAGCTTATTCGACTTATAGTTTTGGGTTTCGAATTCACTCACCACTGGTATTATTTGCGTAAAAAAAGAAGGCCTCTTGAAGCCTTCTCTTGTCTCTCCTGCATTTATATCTATGTCTGGAAAATTCGTTTTTAAAACCGTATTTACAGCTTTTTTTATTTCTACAAAGTCCACATCATTTCAACTCCTCGTATAGCTTGTCTAGCCATTTTTCAAGCTCAGCCGCTATTGGCTGCTCCATTTCCTTTACTGTTTTTTCAAAGAAGAACTGTCCTTCCACAAATCCAACTTCATTTCCGCTTGGAGTTACTTTCCTATGACCATTCTCTACTAAGTGAAAGTGAGGGGCAGTATTTGCTATGCCTTTTTGATATGAATCGCCGACTTTCTCTACTGGATAGAGCTTATAGCTTTTAACTATCGTCTTTCCCTTTGACTTTAACATTGGAGTATTTGCCTTAGCAGCTGTTCTGAGCTTTCCACCAACCCTATTAAGCTTATTTGTTATTTTGTCAGGTGCTCTCTTTTCAACAAGTTTTATTTTTTCTATAAATTCGTTCAATCCGTCTATCTCGAATCCACTCATTGACTATCAACCTCTTCTACACAGTTAAGCTCCATATAGGTATGTCTTCCAGCTATGTCTATGACGGCCTCTATTTTTAAGACCCTTCCCTCCCACTCTAAAATCATTGAGGGGTGAATGTCTTTTCTATATCTTACAGTCACTCTGTACTGAAGTTCCGGCCTTATTTTCTTAGCCTCCGTGTATTCACGCCCTCTTATGGGTATTACTTTAGCCCAAACAATTCCTACAGTAGATGGTATTTGTACCTTCTCGCCAGCCTCATTAAATCCATAGCCGTAAAGGTCTATTATCTTTACTCGCTGTCTCAGCTCTCCTGGATTCATAAAATCACATCCTCTTGACTATACCTTAGCTGGTTTATCATAGTATCCAAATTAAGGCTCATTCTTGCAACATGACTTCCGACTTGCTCGAACTGCCTATTTTCGTAAAAATGCGAAATAAGAAGGCATATCGTAGTTTTATAGAGTTCATTTGTGTAGTCTTTTCTGACCCCTGCATTTTCTAGATACTTCTCACTGGACACCTGTAGTCCAGCAAGAAGAGTATCTTCTTCTATTCCATCTATTCTAAGATATGTTTTAATTTCAGGTAGTTCCACTCACTATCAGCTCCTTAAGATACTGTTATTTCTCCATACACATAGGCATCTTTGTCTGCTTGTATTACATCAAACAACTCTATAACTCTTATAAGCGTCTGATTCTTAGCAAATCCAGCATGTTCTGAAGTTGCAAACTCTAGACCTTCCCTTGCTACGAATGTAGCCCCCTCTTTAAGTGCTCCGTAGAATATAGGGGCTTTCTTTGTAGTCGTGCCCGTTGTAGGCAGAAGTGCATTTGAAAAAACCTCTACCGGATATCCCCCAAACATTTTCTGTGTAGGGTTGGTAGGGTTAGGCTGAAGTATAGGTCTTCCAGTGCCATCCAGTGCAGCATCAAGCACATCGAAAGCGTCTTGGTTCGTTACTATCACTATATCTGTTGCAAGTTCTGGATCTAAGTCGATATTTATAGATTTTTTAAGAGCTTTCCAATCAGCTATGGCCTTAGCAGTCTTGTTGGACTGTAGTACTTCGAATATCTTCTTGTTCTCAGTCTTCACAGCTTTTTTATTGAACCAGTTCCCTATATAGCTTATTAATCCGCCAGCCTCATTTTTAAGAAGTACATTGGAAACTGGGAGTAGTCCTCCGTATTCTTTTACGGCATAAGACACAGGCTTGAACTTAGGATCTGTTGCTCCTGGAACATCGCCTCCATCTGTAAAGTTTACAAGCTCGGTTATAGTCGTGGCATCTTCGTACACAAATGATCCTGTCAGCGTGTTTGTAGGATAGTAATTTAAAAGCTCTCTTGCGCTTTTGTAGCTTCTTCTTAGTTCGTTTATTTGTGTATTTATGTCTTGTGGAACTATGAGGTTTTCTTCATTCGTTCCACCAACAACCAGTGCTCTTTCTTCCTCGGAAAGTACCTCTCCTCTAAGTGCTTTGAAGAAAGTTCTTTTTTCATCAACACCTTCCGGCTTAATTGAGCCACTTTCTATGCCTCTTTGAACCTGACTCCTTTCCTCTTCTTCCAAGGAACTCTCAAGTTCAAACTCCTCTCTAAGTTTTTCCACTTCATTGGTTATAGCTCTAGCCTCCTCTACTTTCTTCTCGTTCAAAAGTGATCTAGCTTCTTCCTTTTTTGCATTTATTTCTTCCAAAATCTCTCTCATTCTTTTGTTCATTTTAAGTCCTCCTTTTTATATCTAATGTGCAACGCACTATGCTAGTCTAAGTCTCTGCAAAGCCAGTTCTATATCTTCATTTTTCTTCTGCGCCTTCATAGCTTCTAAGCTTCTACAATCCACCTCTGTCTGTTCATAGGCTGGGAAAGGTGTGGGGGATATCTCTATAAGCTCTATCTCTCTGAGAGTTCTTATTGTTTTCCAGCCATCACCTAGCTTTGTTTCAGCCCATTTATCATCTTTTACCTTGAATCCGAATGAAACTCCATCTATATCTCCACGCTTTACTCCTTCGTAAAGATCATTTGCTACTTGGGTATTCGGTAAATCAAGCTCAAATCTTAGCCCTATGCCATCTTCCTCCAGCTTCAGAGTCCCCGATCTGGTAGAGCCTAGCACAAAGTCTGTATTATGGTTGAACAAAGCTTTCACAGTATTGTTTTCAAGTGAAGTTCTGAATGCCCCTGGACTTATCACTTCTACAAAGGAATCCCCCCACCAGTCTCTAAGCGGAACACTCTCTTCGTTAAATTTAGCAGCATAACCAGTTAGCGACCTTTTTCCAGTATCATCATCACTGCTCCTTGCTTCCATCATCTGGGTCATCACCCTTAGCTCCTTCTCCACTGCTTTTCGGTTCTCTTGGCTCATCATTTTCACCTCCTTTCTTTATTCTCTGATGACCTTCAAGGGTGTCCAGCGTAGTGTAGTTAAGGCTGAAATAATGCTTGTCTCCAAGTTCCCCTATGCTGTTTCTATCCTCTAGCTCTCTGACATCATTTATCGAGAATATTCCCATTCCAATCATTTCTTTATAAAAACTCACCCGTGAGGCGCTGTCTCCTCTAAGAGAGCTTGTCAATATAAACTTCACATAACTGTTGCTCTCTCTTTCAGTGAAAGCCTTATAGTTAATCTCTTCTTCTATCGCTATGCAGTCAGATTGTATTACGTCCAAAATGAACCTCATATTCTGGTGCTCGATGTTGTTGAATGTAGACCTCTCCATATCGTTTAGCAAAAAAGAAGGGACGTTGAATATATTTGCTATCTCAGTGCTTGAAAGTTTTTTGGAGAGTACATATTCTGCATCTTTTAGCGGTAGCGATATGTTTTGCCACTCAATGCCTGCGTCTAGAACAGCTATATCCCCTGTGTTTTGAGTTCCGCCATAAAGCTCTCTCCACTCTTCCTTAACTTTCTTTTTAGCTTCTTTACTCAACTGCGATGGTACCTTAAGAGCTCCTTTTACAAGCGTTCCATTCTTGTAGAAATTGCTCTCGAACTCTTGCTTTGCTCTTATATTTGTTGCGCTTTCTCTGGCCACGGTAAGCGGCGCCTTTCCTTCTTTGCCATCTATCGATATATAGGGCAGATGTATAACTTCTTCCTCAGCATATACGACGTTTTTATTATCTTCGTTTGTCTGTATCCAATACTCTCCGTTCTTTTTTATCAGCTTAGTAACCGACGGATCCAGTGGAATAAGCTCTTCAATAGCTCCGTTTTTTCCGTACACCATCTTGACATAAGCATTTCCCCATAACAGCTGTGATACGACTATATACTTTTTAAATGCAGATGGTGTCTGATATTTATTCGGCCGTCTCGTCAAAAGATAGTCTAGTCGATGCTTTGAGTCTCTCACTCTTCCCTCATTTGTTTTCTTGAAAACATGAACTGGAAGCTTTGCAAGTGCATTAGCTCTTCTCTCTACACAGGCAAATACTACTCCTATGTTCCCAAAAGCTTCTTTGGGAGTTATAGTTTCATTCGCTAACAGTCCCATAGAGCCAAATGTAGTTTCTTCAGTAGTTGCAGTTCTCTTCTCAACTTTAAACCGGTCAAATATACTCCTGATTTTCAATATCTCACCCCCTTATAGTCCCCAGTCATCGCTAAGAATATGCTCATTAAGGTCAAAGCTTGTTCCTCCAAGCATTCCCCTAACATGAGCTGTTATACCGGCTATTACAGGGTCTATCTTTTGAGTTGCTTTGCTTTTATCGAGCTTCACGTTGCCCGCTGGATCTATCTTTACAACAGCATTAGAAAAAGCCCACTTCAGGACTGGATTGTTGAATGTGACTAGCTTTTTCTCCAAAACTAGCTTTTCAACGTCCTTTGTAGGCTCGCTCATTGTTCTATATCCTTGTCGTATCTCTACACACTCAAACCCTTCGTTCATCATTCCATTAGCGAACTGTGTAGCATTCCAAGGGTCAAAGTCTATTTCTTTAATCTTGTATATCTTGGCCTTTTCTGTTATATACGATTGAATCCAGTCGTAGTCTATCACGCTTCCCGGCGTCAAGGTTATGTATCCTTCCCTTGCCCAAGCTCCATAAGTTACTTTGTCTCTTCTTTCTTTCTCTTTCAGGTCCTCTTCTGGCAGAAATGACTGGCTTATCCATGCATATCTGCCATCTGGAAGTGCAAATTCTAGGTTGACGCACGTTAGGTCTGTAGTGGCTGAAAGGTCCACCCCACAGTAACACTCTTTGCCTTCTAAATCGCTTATACTTATGTCCTGGTTTGCCTCTTCGCACTCGTTATATTTGACCATGTTAAGCCACGAAGCTTCTGCATTGACCCATATATTTAAGTGTTTCGCCATGAAGTTAGTTAGTGCAGCTGGTATCTCTTTAGCTTGTTTCGCTTTTTTCTCCAAGTCTTCTTTGAAAACAGATACATCCAGATTTGGATTCGCTTTCTTCCAAGTAGTTATATCGAATGGGTCGTCACCCTCATCTGGTTGCGCTATATATGCAAAGTAGCTTTCATCTTCCACTGCTCCCTTAAGTACCTTCAGCGCATATTCATAGCGCTCATAGCATATTCCATTCGTATTGAATCCAGCTGTAGTCACTATCCATATCAGTGGCTGCTTTCTTGCTCCTGTAGCTGTTACGAGTACATCGTAGACGTCCCTGGTCTTGTGTGCATGAAGCTCGTCTATTATTCCGCCATGTATATTGAGCCCATCAAGGCTATTTGCGTCTGCACTTAATGGCTCAAACTTGCTGTTTGTGCTGGGCATATTCATATTCAACTGAAACATATCTACATGTTTTTTGATATGTGGCGATGATTTCACCATTCGCTTTGCCTCTTCAAATATTATCTTGGCCTGATCTCGTTTTGTAGCTGCCGAATATATTTCAGCTCCTTGCTCTCCATCAATCGTCAAGAGCTCTATTCCAACTCCTGCCGCCTCGGTTGATTTTCCATTCTTACGAGCCACCTGATTATAAGCTTCAAAGAATCTCCTAAGTCCTGTCTTCTTCTCCACCCAGCCAAATACCGAGCCAATCCTAAAGCATTGCCATAGTTCCAACTCTATTACTTCTCCAGCCTTATCTCCTTTAGAGTGTCTAAGAAGCCCAAAGAAATCTATGCTTCTTTCAGACTTTTCAACGTCGAACTTATATGGGTAAGCCCTTGTCTTCGACCTTTTCAAGTCATCCATATGTCTCTGACAAGCTAATTTTACAAGCTCCCCTGCCACCATGTTCCCTGCTAAAACCTCTTTAGCGTACTTCGTAACTCTATCTACCTTAGCCATTTCTACCACCCTTTAAAAACTCTACGAATGGATCTGCCATATCTTCAGGCCGTTCAATATGAAGCTGTGTTCTCCCACTAGGTGTCAGTCCAAATTCCTTTGCAAACTTAGTCATTTGCTCCATAGCTTTGTTGGCTATTCCTACTTCTGGACGCTGTATCACATTACCCTTGTCAGTTATCGTTGTGAATCCATGTGCTCTTATAAGCTTTTCAGCTTCTACCCATCTGTGATAAGACTGACAGTAGGCTCCAAAAGTAGCTACGTCTGCTTCTGTCAGGAGTCCATTCTTAAGCAGCAGTGGGGCAAGCCTCTTCCACTCCTTTTTAGCATAGGTGCTTAGATGGGGGAGTGGTTTCAAGAGCTCTTCTGAAGATTCAAATTCAGGCTCGTTTGTATTTATAGGTCTTTTCCCCGGATTGCCTTGTAGTAGTTTTAAATTTGTAGGCTTTGAAGCAGGTCCTCTTTTCCCCATTTTATCCCTCCTATCAGGCTTACCCCCCCTTGTCAAAACTTGCGACTATTTCTTCATGACTGGGGCGACGGTGTTAGAACTTTTCTTTTAAAAGTTACTTTATTGGGGGGTATATCTATTTATTTTTATGAATCTCATTGTGACATGCCCTACATAGACTCACTAGGTTCTCCATCTCTAGTCTCTTCTCCCAGTCCTCCTTGACCTCGACTATGTGGTGCACTGTGTCTGCTATCGTTATGAGCCCTCTGCCCTTGCACACTTGACATAACCCGTTGTCTATCTGAAGCCTCATAGATCTAGCCTTCTTCCAGCGTGTACTGTTGTAGAAGTCAGTGAACTGTTTGCTGTCTTCATCATTCCGAGTGTACCTATCGTAGAACCTATTCCTATCTGCTCTGTCTCGTTCCTCTTCTGCACTATGGTCCTTGCAATATTTATTTGGATATTCTGCTAGATTTGGACAGCCCATTTTTCTACAAGGCTTTTTACTTCTGGAACTCATATTTTCACCCCCATTTATTCCTTATTTTGTATATCAAATTACACATATCTATAATTCTGTGTCATTCATCAATACCGCCCAAATATATGTTTTCAATATACTTTGGTGATATTTTACTTTTTGTAACTTAACGTATACGCATTATGAGTAATTGCTTTCAAAAATATATAAAAACAAAGCCCATCCTCTAGAAAAATCTAAAGTCTTTATATGCTTTGTTTATATCGTCTTGCACTATCCCAATATAGCGTAGCGTAATGCTTGGAGATGAGTGATTGAATATTGTCTGTAGCAGCGCTACATCTTTTGTCTTCTTGTAGTAATGATATCCGAAAGTCTTTCTCATAGTGTGTGTGCCTAATGTCTCTATTCCAAAAGATCTTCCAAGACCATCTAGTATCTTGTAGGCCATCTCTCTTGATATAGGCTTGTTATATCCAACTCTGCTTTTAACTATATAGTCGTCAGGATCTTTTCCTGTAAAGTATTCCTCTAGCGCCTTCTTCAGTACGCTGTTTATCGGTATACTCTTATGCTTTCCTGTCTTTGTCTCTCTAAGCCTTATCTCGTGCTTCCCTTTGACATCCCTGATTTTAAGCTTAAGTATGTCTGAAATTCTAAGTCCGGTGTATATCCCCATCAAGAATAGGACGTAGTTTCTTTCGTTGCTTGCTTTCAAGTACCTGCACATATTTTCAAGTGTGTCCAAGTCCCTTATTGGTTCAACGTAGTTCATCACTCCACCTCGTTTTATTGCATAAAAAAAGACACCTCTCAGTGCCTTCTCAAAACCTTTCCATACTCTGATTGGTATAGAATCCTTTGTACTTCTTTCCTATGCTACCATACTATCATGTTTTAAAATCAAAAACAGGTACTTTTCAGGTACTTTTCGGGTATCTTTCAGGTACTTTTCAAAAACGACCTCATAAATCCGATTATAAGGCTTTAAATCCAGTCTCCTGTATAACTCTTCTATTCGCCCTTACCATATATCCTGGAGTAGAACGTCTCAAGTATCTTGGTCAGCTCGGCAAGCCCGTCTTTATTCATTTTTTTAAGCCTTTCATAGCCTATATAGTTGTCATTCTTGAACTTTTCATTGAATCCGTATTCTATATCCCTCCAAAACATATTCTCAAGGTATTTGCATTCTACTATGTACCTCTGCTGAGAGTTCAGAGCGTTCATAGCTCCACCTATTTGCTCCACCTCTACCTGCAGCGGATATATCCTCGACAAGTCATCCTTTATCCATTCCTTTAAAGTTGATATCGCCTCCTCCTTGTCGATGACCACCTTCTCTACCATCGAGCCTACAAAAGCTCCTCTAGGCATTCCCGATTCTCTGTTATTCCCTGGCATTATTCCATTAAAGCTTTCCGGGTCTTCTATAGCTTTTTTGTATGCATCCACCCTTGCAAGTGTCGTTTCTATAACCGACTTCTTTCTCTTGAAATCCCTTAGCTCCGCCTCTATTATCTTCTCCATACATACCCTCCTAAACAGCTTAAAGCCCAAGTATCACTTGGACTCGTAAGCTCCTTTATTTTCAGCTTTTCTCGCTTCTTCTAACTCCACCTTTATAAGCTCAGACAGATCTTCTCCCCTGAAGTATCCTTCCACTATTCTTTCAACCGTCTTTCCCACTGCACCCACTCCTAGTAGCCTGTTTTCTGCCTTATATAGTTCTTCTCATGCTTGGCTATATAAGCGTCTATAACTTCTTTTGGACTGAATCCAAGAGACAGTCCTACGCTTAACCAGAAGTGGAGTATATCTGCGTACTCGTCTAGCAGCCTTCCCTTTGGCTCAGGCCCCTTTGTGCTCCAATACTTGAAGCTCCTAGTCGCATTCGCAAGCTCTGAAACTTCAGTATGTAGTGCCAGTAATCTCTCGTTTAAAAGGTCTTCAGGCTTTATCTCTGTGATAAAGTGGTTATTCATAATCTCATTATCCAGCTTTTCTTGCAGTTTAAATAATTCAGCTAATTGCATGTCTTTAGTCTCCTCTCCTTTGTCTTTCAAATATTCCTCTTAGTATACTCTTCCAGCTTGTTTATCCTCTCTATTCCAAGCACCTTTGAGGTCACTGAGCTTGCAATCACAAATCCGTCGTTGGTGACTACAAGCGCACTAATACCCCTATTTTCTGTAACATCTATAAATTTTCCCTGGTCTATGGCATTATTTCTGAGATTCTTGCTGGGGTTACTTCCGTACTTAATTATAGCTGTAACCCTATCTAGTGCAACCAAGTTGTAAAATCCTAAGTTAAGAAACATGATTATCTCCCTCCCAAGCTGCCGATTCTGTCTTCATCTATCTCCATTTCCACAAGCTCCATTATTGCGTAGTTTGCAAGGTCTATCAGCGTGTCTTTTATGCTTTCATCACTGACTAAAGCTTTCTTCCCGGCTTTCAGCGTCTTAAGCCTTTCTAGTTTGTCCGAAAGTCTTATGGATATAGCTTCTGGATATTCGTCCCTTACCTTAGTGAAGCTGTTTCCGTAGTCGCTGTTTTTCTGACTGTATGTGTCGTTAAGCTTGTCGCATATTGCCTTGTGTATAGCTGGCCTGTCGTAGTTCTCGTACATGGCCACATAGTCTCTGATATCCTCAACTGTTATCTCCATTGTCGTTATTCTCACTTTAATTCTCCTTCCTTTTCTCTACTCTTATTCTGAAAAGCCCGGCCAACACTGTGACCGCCATAATCAAAACCAAAATATATAGTCTCTCCATCCTATCCTCCTTTCAGCTATTCTTATTTTCAAGGCCAAGCTTTTACCTGGCCTGTATGCTAAAACGGAACGTCTTCATCATCTATTGAATTGTCAACATGAAATCCTGCCGGAGCTGAATCATCACTCTGCTTGTTACTGCTTCCCCAGTCTATAAACTGGACTCTTTCTGCTACTACATCTGTCGTGTATCTCTTGTTTCCGTCTGCTGCCGTATAGCTTCCTGTCTGAATTCTGCCTTGGATGGCTACGTTTCTGCCCTTTTTCAGGTAGTTGGCGCTGTTCTCACCCATCTTTCCCCACACTACTATATTTATAAAATCTGCCGTAGGCTGGCCTGCACTCTCCATCTCCTGTTTCTTATCTTTCGAAAGCGGCTTATCTACAGCTATAGAAAAATTACATACTGCTGTCCCTCCGTTTGGAAGGTATCTAAGTTCAGGATCCCTACACAATCTGCCTATCAATACCACGCTGTTCATATCTTCATTCCTCCTTATTTATCAAGCCCTATAAATTTCATCAGCTTTGGAACGTAAACCATACCGAATGATCCAGTAGGGCCGTTTCTCTGCTTTTCAAGTATCACATCAGCCAACACATTTCCCTTTGCCTTCATTTCCTCCAAGAAGTCTATGCTATATATGCCTTCGCTTATCATGTCGCCCAGCTCGCTGTTTGTAAGCCTGTGAATGAATATTATATTGTCCGAGTCCTGCTCTATGGCCCCCGACTCTCTAAGGTCTGCAAGCGACGGTCTTTTCCCCTCTGCGTTTCTGTTTAACTGCGAAAGTATGATTATCGGTATCTTGAATTCGAGTGTCATAAGCTTAAGGGCTCTTGTCATGCTCGATACTTCCTGTTCTCTGCTCCCTAGCTTCTCATCCGGCTGTAGCAACTGTAGATAGTCGATTATAACCAGGTCCGGCTTGTGCTTTCTTATCTTGGACCTTATGTGCTGAGGCTTTTTGCTTGTCTTGTCGATTATGAAGTTCTCTGTTGCAAATCTTTGGCCGACATCCATTGTCTTTCTCCAGCCCTCTCCGTCAAGGTTACCTCTCCTCAGATCATTTCCATCCAGTCCGGAGTTGGCCGCTATAATCCTTTGGCAAAGCTGGACGCTGGACATCTCAAGGCTTGTCATCATAACCTTTCGCTTGTTGCTAGCTATATTAAGCCCTATCTGCATGGCTATGGCCGTCTTTCCTACTCCCGGCCTTGCAGCTATAGTCGTAAGCTCTTCCGGATGAAGCCCTGCTGTAGCCACATCCAGTTTTCCTACCCTCGTGTGATAAGACCTGTCATCCTTGTTTTCAGCCCTTTTCTCAAGCACTTCTATAGTGTCTAACATCGCCTCTTTCAGACTCACCACTCCGTCATTCATTACGACCTTGACCTCTTCTATCTCTTGCATGGCGTTGTTCTTTATGGTGTCTATATCAAGCTCCTTGTTCATAGCAAGCTCTTTTATATACTCAGCCTTTTCCAAGAGCCTTCTTCTGCTGGACTTGTCCTTTAGAAGGTTTACCTCGTTTTCTATCCTGGCTGTGGTTGTCACCATGTCTGTGAGTCCGCTTATATTCAATATGCTTAGCCCGCTCTTCTGTGCCAGTTCAAAGTACGAAAAATCCTGTCCTTCGTCTGCCAGGGCTCTTATAGCCTTGAATATCTTCTTGTGACTGTTATCTAGGAAGTCGTCGTCTGAAAGCTCCAGTGAAAACTCTCTTGCTGCTGGGTCTACTACAAAGCTTCCCAGTATGGCTTGTTCCAGTCTCAATACCTCTTGCATCTAAAATCTCCTCCCTGTGTCTCTCCAATTTTCTTTTTCTTGCTTCTGAGCTGCTATGCCCTGAGTGCCGTTTAGATAGTTTTCTCTAGCCACCGCTCCGTCCATGAACTTTTCAAGCCCTCTTCTCACAAACTCTTCTAGTGTCCATTTATGGTTGAAGTAGTATCTGCTGTCTTTGACTATCTGAGAGTAGTTTGCTATAGCCTCTTGAAGCTCGTCTTTTGAGTAATCCTTTAAAGCTCCCTTAGTTGCTGTTTCCATTTTTCCAGTAAGCTTTCTGTGTACCACTATCTTTTGTTCATTCCAGAACTCAAAGATGCTATATATATCTTTCTTAACATTCTTTTCATTCTTGACTGTGGTTTTTTGTTGGTCGTCTGTATGGCTTTTTTCTTGGTCGTCTACTGCGACTTCTTCTGTAATTTCCAAGCTGTCTGACTGGTCATTTTGTTGGTCTTTGTTTTGGCTAGACTGGTGGTTGTTTTTTTGATATTCAGACCAGTTTTTAACAGTAAGTATCGAATACTTATTATTCGATATCTTAGAAATCATACCAGCCTCAACGAACAGGTCTATCCTACTCCTTATCTTACTTTCACTAATATTAAGATCTCTTGACCACTTTTTTCTCCCAAATATCATCTGCCCTGGCAGTAGCTCCACTACTTTTCCATTTAGGACAGTCTGTCTCCCCTCATGTGTAGCGTTCAAAAGTATATGCATCCAGACATGGAGAGTCTCCGAGTCCTTGTATATAAAATGGTCCTTAATCTGTCTATGAACCTTAATCCAACCCTCCATGAAATCACTCCTTTACCTGAATGTAGCCCTGTGATATAATGGGCTTAAGGATATTTTTAACCGTTTGAGTTATTACAGTTCCCGCTGTAGTAGCTCTTTTTTTATGCTTTTTTTCCATGTCGTTTCTCCTATCTGATATATTTTCTTTCCCTGAGCTTTCTGGAAGCCCGTCTCTCCATTTCCTCAATATCTAGACCGTAGACTTCGGTCATTCTTACAAAATGCATATTAAGCGCTGGATAAAGGTCCACTATCTGCTCTTCACAGCTCAGCACCTCTTCCCATTCGTCTTTGCATATGTCTTTCTTGCCCTGTCTGTTTCTAAGCTTCTTTACAAGCCTTTCGCTGGACTCTATGGCCTCCTTAGCCTCTTCTATAAGGCACACAAGGCCTGTAATTATATTCTCGTCAATATTGTTCAAAAGCGGTGTATTCACCAAGCCAGTCCCCTGAATAAAGCTGCACTGAAGCTTCAGCTTGGGGTCTCTTAAAACCTTTATAGCTCTTCTAGCTATATCGTCCGGCATTGTTACTTTCCCGTTTTCATACTTGCTCCATGTAGCTTGGGTAATTCCCACAGTGTATGCCAACTGCTCCTGAGACATTCCTGCTCTTTCCCTTGAAAGCTTTATGAGCTTTGCTGTATCTTTCATATCCATCCTCCTAACCATTCATATTTTGAATAACCTTCAGCTATACATATAAGCCTGATTTAGATATATTTAAAGCAAACCCAATCCTAGTGCAATCCTTCCTGAAAAATGTCCGGACATATACATATTGAATTTCTTTAAATGATTTGCTTTTTAAGCCATATATGCCACTATAGTTCAATCCATAGCAATAAATGAATAATATTGGCATCAGACAGTTAAAAGTTTTTAAGGGCTACGTCTACTTCCCCTAGAAGCTGCTCTATTTCTTTGTGCTGCTTACTCTTTGACTCCAACAAGTAGGTATATGTTTCCACAGTATCTTCCCAGAATTCAATGTTCTCCTCAGAGTCTCTGTCCCTTGCGAATTGGAGTTTGCTTTTTGAATCTTCATATCTGCTCTTCAATTCTTGAACAGCACTATCTATGTCCGCCTTTCTGATAGATAGCTCTAGAAATATTCTCTCAACCTGATTTCTGTTTAACATCTTCATTACCTCCTTCAATAGACACGTCTTATTCCAAAACTGCTTTCAAACTCTTGAGAAAGCTTCTCTTGCTCTGTCATCCAGTTGTCCAAAGACTCCTTTCTGAAAAGCTTTCTTCTTCCGACTGGTGTATGTGGTATCTGTCTTTTTCTGGCTAGTTCAAGAATCGTGTAGTAGCTTATGCCGATATATTCTGCTGCTTCCTTAGCTGTAAAAGTAACTGGCTTCATTTATTTCACCTCCTCTTTTTCAGTTTTCTCCTTCCAGTTAAGGGTATTATTAGACCGGAAGGAGGTGATATTATGAATCAAGCTCTCTTAAGGTTTTCAAACGGAGATAGCTTAGAGTTGCATGAAGGTCAGATGATTACTCCAATCTCAAAGTTTACTGATGAAAATGGAACAAGAGTATCGCAATGTCCTCAATATGAAATATGGTCCCATATTAACGATGGACTTATACCGTCTATTGCTGAATTACTTTGCTCTTGTGATTTCTTTCATCTAACTGACAAAAACAATAAGATTTTCAACTCTTCTGCTGTTGTTACTGTAGAAACCTTTTAGTTAAAGCTTAGAGCGATTTGTTAGTGGCAAATCGTTCTTTTCTTCTTCCAAAATCTCATCTATTTTTTCAAATAGTCTTTCGTATCTAAGCTTTCCAAATGTATAGCTCATACTCTTTTTCAGTAAGTCTAAAGATTTCTCTACATCTCCATAAGTCTTGGACTCTGCCTTTATCTTTTCAAGAATATCTTTCGCTGTATCGTCTAAGGCTCTATCATACTCGTCCAATAGATATTTCAGTCTATCCATTCCCTCACCTCCAGTTTTCTAACTACATTTTGTTGTATTAGCCCCTAAAAAAATATCCGGAAATAGATCTTCAACTTTAACTCTAAAGAAATTTTGAAGTGAAATGGCTAAATACACATTTGGCTTTCTTCTCCCATTTTCCAACCAAGATATAGTCTGTTGAGTAGTTCCAATGCATTCAGCTAATTCAGTCTGACTTAAGCCTCTTTCTTCTCTTAGGCTTATTAGTTTTTCTCTTTTCATATCTTCCCTCCTCTCAACTACACTTTGTTGTTAGGATTAGTATATAATACGTTTTGTTGTATGTCAACCTTGTTTCCATTTTTAATATTCATTTTGTTGTTTATCATTATTATATATATCATTTTGTTGTATAATCTGTTTTAAGGAGTGGTTACTTATGATTGGTGAAAGACTAAAAGAATTAAGGATCGAAAAAGATTTGCTACAAAAAGATCTTGCTGAAAAAATTGGCATAACTCAACAATCAATTAGCTTTTATGAATCTGGTAGGAGAGAGCCTGATAATGAACTCCTAATTAAGTTTGCTAATTTTTTTAATGTTAGCATAGACTACCTTCTAGGTAGAACAGATATTCGTAGTATAGAAGAAGTGCATACCATAGCGGCCCATCACGATGGAGACGAGTATACCGAAGAAGAGTTACAAGAAATTGAGAATTTCAAGAAGTATGTGCTTTCCAAAAGAAAGAAGGACTAGCGCCATGTCCACTATAATATGCTACTGCTCCAATGTAACCGAGCAAGAGATAGTTGACGCTATAGATAATGGAGCTAATAGCCTTTCAGATATAAAGGCCATTACAGGGGCTTGTACTGCGGGAAGGTGCAAGGAGCTCCATCCTAAGGGGACTTGATGTTCTAGGGACATTCTAAAGTTTTTAGAAGAATATAATAAATAGTTTTGATAAGCTACTGATATGAGATATTCATATCAGCTTATTTATATGAATATATGGGAATATACGCTATAAAAGTAATCATTTTAATTTTAAATTTCATTAATTTCAAGGGGGATCATTATGGGAATAAGATTTAGAAAAAGTATAAAAATCGCACCCGGAGTGCGTGCCAACTTTGGAACTAAAAGTGCTGGACTAAGCTTCGGAACTAGGGGAATGAGATACAGTGTGAATTCAAGTGGTCGAAGAACTGCAACGGTCGGAATCCCAGGAACTGGCCTTTCTTACTCTACTTCTTCTTATGGAAAGTCTCGTTCAAAGACATATGCAGATAGACAAGCATTCAAAGAACTTGAACGCCAACAGAAAGCATTAGAAGCTGAGCAGGAGGTGGCAAAGTACAACAACTACATAGAAAGTATTCAGTCTATTCACAAAGAATGTGATGATCAAATTAATTGGGACCATATAAATAACTGCGCCCCTCCTTTTGATTTGAACAGCAAGGGTCCTGCTGAGCTAAAAGCACTGGAGCAAATAAACAACTATAAACCTGGAATCTTTGCTAAGATATTCAAGTCACTAGAGAAGTCTCAAAGAAGTAAGCTTGAAGATAACTTATATACTGCTATGGAAGCTGATCGGGACTCTTTTGAATCTTGGAAAAACCTTAATGAGCTTTCTAGTATGGTTTTAAGGGGGGATCTTGAAGGATACCTCATGGTAATTGACCAGATGGATCCACTAGATGATTTATTAGAGTTTGGAAGTGGATTTGAATTCGGAGCTGTAGATAAGGATACTCTTATAGTAAACTTCGATGTCAAAATGGATTCAGTGGTTCCTACCGAATCAAAGTCTTTAACTCAAACCGGTAGACTTTCTTCTAAAAAAATTGGTAAAACTGCATATTATGAATTAGCTCAAGATTATGTTTGTAGCTGCGCTATCCGAATAGCTAGGGACATGTTTGCTCTGCTCCCCTTAACTACTGTAATAGTCAATGCTCAGGATACTGTACTTGACACTTCAAATGGGTATCACGAAGTTAAAACTATACTGTCTGTAAAGTTCGATAAAGATACTGTTAACTCTTTAAATATGGATTCTATAGATCCTTCTGATTCACTTCAAAACTTTGAGCATAATATGAAGTTCTTAAAAACAAAAGGATTTCAATCTGTAGATGAAGTTTTAATATAAGATTGCTAGTTTTAAATACTTAAAGGGGGATTCCTATGTACGAAAAGTTGCTAATTGAATACGAAGAGGAAGTTGAAGTCATAGAAAGCCCCCTTCCTGGTAAACTAAAGGGACTCTATTCTGATAGCACTATTGTGATAAATAGCAAGCTTACAAGTACTGAAAAAGCCTGTGTAATAGCAGAAGAATTAGGCCATCACTACACCACTGCCGGGAACATACTGGATCAATCGGAAGTCTCCAATAGAAAGCTTGAGAAAACAGCCCGTAACTGGGGATATGAAAAGCTTGTAGGTCTAATAGACTTAGTTAATGCCTATAAATCAGGGGTGAGAAATAGGCATGAGCTGGCGGAGTTTCTGGGGGTTACTGAGGAATTTATAGAAAACGCTCTGAATTACTACAGGGAAAAGCATGGGTTATTTACTACAGTAGATAACTACATAGTATATTTTGAGCCATTGGGGATTTTTGAGAAGTTTTAATCTTGGTATCTATATTTTAAATTTTTTATAATAAAAATTAAGAAAAGGAGAGGCTTGATTTGGGAAATTTTTTAAATAAGTTAAGGTTTATTCCTGGCTACAGAACTAGAACTATGTGGAAAATGATTGTAGCCACTATGTGGTATCTAATAGCCTTATTGGCTGGACTGCCCAATATATTTAACGTAATTGGAAATTTAGTCGTGTCTATGTTTATTGTTTTTCTATATGAATCTATAAAATTCAAAGATAAGAAAAGTTTAAAGTCTTTGGGTATAAGTTTTTTAGTAGTTGCAGTTGTATCATTAGGGTACTCTTCCAATGAAACAGATATTACGAATAAGGCAGCTCAATCTTCAGAAAATAGTAGCTCTAAAGACTCTGAAAAGATTATTATCGATACCAATAAAACAGGGGATGCATATAGAGCTGAAGAAAAAGCAAAATTAGATGCAAAAGTTGCTTTAGAGGCCAAGAAAGCTGAAGAGCAGAATAAAATAAACACTACATTTACTCCTGCTACTATAACAGAAGTAACTGATGGGGATACTGTTAAAGTTTTAGTAAATGGAGAAGTTAGAAAAGTTAGGCTTATAGGTGTAGATACTCCTGAGACTGTTCATCCAAGCAAACCAGTTGAATATTACGGTATGGAGGCTAGTAACTTTACTAAAAATAGTTTGAATGGAAAAACTGTCTATCTTCAAAAAGATATTTCTGATACTGATAAATATGGTCGTTATTTATACTATATTTGGCTAAATCAGCCCACTGAGCTAGAGCCTACAAAAGAGTATACAAAAGAAAATATGTTTAATGCTCAGCTCCTAATTAATGGCTACGCCCAAGTATCTACTTATCCTCCTGATGTGAAGTATAATGAGTGGTTCTTAGAATTCCAACAAGCTCCAAAATCTAATGGAGAGGGCCTTTGGAGTGCCCCTGAAGAGCAGCTTGCACAGGAAAATACTCAATCGAGCACTTCTTCTCCAAGTAGTCAAGAAGTACCGTCTACGCCTACAAACTCCTCTAGTCAAGGATTAATAAAAGGAAACCATAGTAGCTCTGGAGAACTCATATATCATGTGCCTGGTGGGCAGTTCTATGATAGAACTGATGCTGAAGAGTATTTCAATACTGAAGAAGAAGCTCAGGCTGCTGGATATAGAAGGTCTAAAAGATAACTTGCAAGTAATACCAATTCATATATAAAGGGGTTTTGATAAATGAAAAAAAAGCGTTTTATGAAAAAAGCATCAGTATTGGCAGTATCATTTGCACTTTTGACATCATCAGTTGCATTTGGACACAGCGGACGAACTGACAGTTCCGGAGGACACAGAGACAACAAAAATGTAAGTGGACTAGGCTACTATCACTACCACTGCGGAGGCAATCCTGCTCATTTACATCCAAATGGAAGATGCCCTTATAGCGGTAGCTCTACTCCCTCTACTTCTGGTGGAAGTAATGCTACATCTCCTGTAAAAATCTCTGCCAAAGTTCCAAATACTTCGGTTAAAATTGATGGAGTCAATATAAACACTGCAAATGCAAAATATCCTCCACTTCTGTTCAAAGATATAACCTATATTCCTATAACTTTTGATATAGTATATTATCTTGATATAAATTATAACTGGACTGATGCTAGTAATTTGAAGTTTTCTAGAACAATTGGACTTAAGAATACTAAGCAATTTAAACAGATGTTCACGGATGGCTCTTCTTGGAGTGGAATGTCTGCATATGCAACAAAAGTCAATAAGGGCATAATAGTCAACAACTTATGGGTAAATAATACTTATCCAATAATCAATTATAAGAATATAAATTATATACCTCTAACTTACGACTTTGTAACTAATCTAGGTCTTTCATATACCTGGGATCCTGTTAATGGATTTAATTTAATTTCAAAGTAATTCACTATCTGCTTTAATTTTACTGAACTTTATGATAGTATATTCGAAATAAGAATATCAACCATATTGAACCATAAATCAAAAGTTACTAGAGTATATCTAGTGACTTTTATTTTAAATTTAAATCGAACATACGTTCTTGTAGGAGGTATTAAAATGTCAGGTTCTATTGAAAAACGTGGTCCCAATACCTATCGATTAATTGTCTCCGCTGGGTTTGGTCTTAACGGCAAGCGAAAGCGGCACACTAGGACCGTTAAATGCCGAAATAAAACTGAAGCTCAAAAAGAACTTGCTAAATTCATAGTAGAGATTGAAAGTGGTGACGTGTCCAAAACTACAAAATTTTCTTTCGAAGCATTTGCTGATAAGTGGCTATCGGACTATGGAAGCCGTAATTTAGCACCTAAAACTATGTACAACTATCAGAGATATCTAGATACCAAAATAGTGCCTTATATCGGCCATATAGAGCTTTCAAAGCTATCTCCAGCCAATCTTCTTGATCTTTATAACTATCTCCAGGTAGATTATAAGAAAGATGATGGCACTCCCCTATCTATAAATTCTGTGGTCAAGTACCATAGGCTCATAAGCTCTATGCTCAATACAGCTATAGATTGGCAACTTATAAAGTCAAATCCTGCTGAAAAAGTAAAGCCTGGAAAAATGGTTAAGCCTAAGCGAGATTTCTATAATGAAGAAGAGCTAAGTACACTCTTAGACGCTCTTTCTGAAGCGCCCCTCAAGTACAGAGTCGCTATACTTGTCACTATAGCAACTGGCCTTAGGCTTGGAGAGCTTATGGGCTTGAAGTGGGATAACGTTGATTTTGAAAGCTGTACAGTCACAGTCGAAAGAGCGAGTCAATATCTCCCTACAAAAGGTACTTTCGAAAAAGATCCAAAAAACGAGACTTCTAGGCGGACCATATCTGTCCCACAGAGCATCATTCAACTCGTAAAGGAGTACAGGGTCAGTGAGGTTGAAAAGAAGCTGTCCTGTGGCAGTCAATGGATTGATTCCGACTTCATGTTCACTCAGTGGAACGGTAGTCCTATGCATCCAGATACACCTTCTAAATGGTTCAATAAATTCTTGAAAGAAAATGGTCTTAAGAAGATTACATTCCATCAATTAAGACATACGTCAGCTACCATCTTAATAAATGCCGGAATAAATATAAGGGCCCTATCTGCTAGACTGGGACATAGTAATACTTCTACTACTCTGAATATATATTCCCATGCTCTTCAGTCTATGGATCAGATAGCTGCGGATAAAATAGAGTCTATAATGTTCAACGATGTTGACGACCTTGAGGAAAAGAATAGAGTAAAATAATTTTAATCAAAAACTGTCCCCAGTATTGTCCCCAAACTGTGAAAAAGCATAAAAAAACAGCTAGCTACAATCTCTTGTAACTAGCTGTTTTTCAACGTTTATGTATGGTGCACCCAGGAGGACTTGAACCCCCAACCTTCTGGTTCGTAGCCAGACACTCTATCCAGTTGAGCTATAGGTGCTTTTATGGAGGTGACACCCAGATTTGAACTGGGGAGTAAAGGTTTTGCAGACCTCTGCCTTACCACTTGGCTATGCCACCTTGTATTTTTGTCTTATTTGGCTGGGGTAGCAGGATTTGAACCTACGCATGTCAGAGTCAAAGTCTGATGCCTTACCGCTTGGCGATACCCCAATGACTGTTGAAATGGGGTGGATGATGGGATTCGAACCCACGACCTCCAGAGCCACAATCTGGCGCGCTAACCAACTGTGCCACACCCACCATATTATATATTATAAAACTAATTGGAGCGGGTGAAGGGAATCGAACCCTCGCAACTGGCTTGGAAGGCCAGGGCTCTACCACTGAGCTACACCCGCGAGTATTTTTGAAACTTTTGGAGCGGAAGACGAGATTCGAACTCGCGACCCTCGCCTTGGCAAGGCGATGCTCTACCACTGAGCCACTCCCGCATTTTTTTGGTGGATGGGACTGGATTCGAACCAGTGAAAGCGTAGCTAACGGATTTACAGTCCGTCCCCTTTGGCCAACTCGGGAACCCATCCTCTTTTGGAGCTGGTGAGAGGACTTGAACCCCCAACCTACTGATTACAAGTCAGTTGCGCTACCGTTGCGCCACACCAGCATGTTCTTTTCATTTGTTTTATTGTTTTTTGGCGACCTGGAAGGGACTCGAACCCTCGACCTCCAGCGTGACAGGCTGGCATTCTAACCAACTGAACTACCAGGCCGCGTTTTTTGTTTAAGGAAACTCGACTCACTTCGTTCCCTGAGTAAGTGACTATCTCGAAATCGAAGATTTCGGATATCTACTTAAGTGGTGGTCGCAGTAGGGCTCGAACCTACGACCCCCTGCTTGTAAGGCAGATGCTCTCCCAGCTGAGCTATGCGACCACTTTTGGTGACTCTACCGGGAATCGAACCCGGGTTACCGCCGTGAAAGGGCGGTGTCTTGACCGCTTGACCATAGAGCCTTATTCTGTTTTTTGAAAAATTGGTAGCGGTGAACGGATTTGAACCGCTGACACTACGGGTATGAACCGTATGCTCTAGCCAACTGAGCTACACCGCCATGTTTGTTTTTTGGTTGCGGGAGCCGGATTTGAACCGACGACCTTCGGGTTATGAGCCCGACGAGCTACCGCTGCTCCATCCCGCG
>NZ_MKIE01000015.1 GCF_001855385.1 Andreesenia angusta
GAAAGTGTACACCTTGTAGAGAGGGTACAAAGAGAATGCTGGAGCTTCTAGAGAAGATAACTAGCGGAAACGGAGAGATGGAAGACCTGGACAGACTAGAGAGCCTTGCAGAGACTATCAAGTCGGCATCGCTTTGCGGACTGGGACAAACTGCTCCAAACCCTGTTCTTTCGACTATGAAGCGTTTCAGAGACGAGTATATAGCACACGTTGTAGACAAGAAATGTCCAGCAGGAGTATGTCAGGACCTTCTAGAGTACCACATAACAGACGATTGTATAGGATGTACGAAATGTGCTAGAAACTGCCCAGTGAGCTGTATAGAAGGTAAAGTGAAAGAGAAGCACGTTATAGATACAGAGGCATGTATCAAGTGCGGAAACTGTATGGAAGTCTGCCCAGTAGGAGCAGTTATAAAGAGATAGTAAAAGTTGTTAGGGAAAATAGGACTGAGGAGGCATAAAATGAGAAATGTAACTCTTACTATAGATGGTCAAAAGGTGACTGTACCTGAAGACTATACTATTATAAAAGCAGCAGAAGAATTGGGAATAAATATACCGGCACTTTGCTATGACCCGAACCTAGAGGTAGTTTCGGCATGTAGACTTTGTGTAGTTGAAGTTGAGGGAAATCCTAAGCTTCAGACATCTTGCTCTATAGCAGTTCAAGATGGAATGGTAGTAAACACTGAAACTAAGAAAGTAGTTCAAGCTAGAAAAGACATATTGAGACTACTGTTAGACAACCATCCAAACGACTGTCTTACTTGTCAGAAAGCTGGAGAGTGTCTGCTTCAGGAGTACTCTTACAGATATGGAGTTACTTTCAGAGACCACGATGGAGCTAGAAGAGGTGGAGAGCTAGTAGACACTTCAAGCCCATATATACTAAAAGACGACAGCAAATGTATCCTATGCGGAAAATGCGTTAGAACTTGCTACGAGGTGAGCGACAGACAGGTGCTTTCTTTTGCAAACAGAGGATTCGACACTAAGATAGTTGCAGATGCAGACCTTAGCCTAGAGGAGTCTTCATGTGTATCTTGCAACAGATGCGTATCAGTTTGCCCAGTAGGAGCGCTTGTAGACAAGAGAATGCTTGGAAAGACTAGAGTTTGGGATGGAGAGTCGCAGCATATCCAGTGTAAAGTATGTGAATATGGATGTAATTTTGAAGTCCTAGCTGACAAGGCTGGAGAGAATGTAGCTGTAAGAGCGGAGAAGCCTATAGTAGGAAGACCGCTTTGCCTGAAGGGAAGAATGGCTACAGAGTTCATGTACCTAGACAGCCCAGAGACTCCTTACAAGAAGGAAGACGGAAAGTTTGTAGAGACTAGCTGGGAAGAGGCTATGGGACTTACAGAGGTTCTTAAAAAGCTAAACAAGTAGAGGCATTTAAATTTAAAAATTTATTTAGAACTGAAACTTGAAAACTGAATAAAATTTTGGATTGAGACTATGGATTGAAAATTAGAGGTGATACTGTGATAAAGATAATGATCAACGGAAATGAATGTATGGTAGAAGAGGGCATCACAGTACTTGAAGCATGTAGGAATATCGGCATCGATATTCCTACCCTATGCCACGATGAGAGACTTGAGGCTCATGCGGCATGTAGACTGTGTGTAGTTGAGGTTGAGGGAAAGCAAACCCTTATGACTTCGTGCTCGCTTAAAGTGTACGAAGGGCTGAATTTACAGACACACAGCAAGAAAGTTATGAATGCTAGAAAGGACATACTGGACCTTCTTTACTCCAACCACACTAAAGACTGTCTAAACTGTGCTAAATCTGGTGAATGTGACCTTCAGGACTATTGCTACGAGTACGGAGTAGAAACAGGAACTTATATAGGGGAGAAGAGAGATCTTAGGATAGACAACACAAATCCATTCTACTACTATGACCCTAAGAAATGTATTCTGTGCGGAAAGTGTGTAAACGTATGTAAGCAGCTTCAATGTACGTCTGCGATAGACATGAACGAAAGAGGCTTCAAGACTCACGTTGGAACGCCTTTTGAACTTGGTATAGAGCAATCTACTTGCGTTTCATGTGGAAACTGTGTGTCAGTTTGCCCAGTAGGAGCGCTTATGCCTAAGACAAAGGAAAAAGCCAGAATATGGGAGACTAAAAAGACTAGAACTACTTGCTCTTACTGTGGAGTAGGTTGCCAGATGGACCTAGTTACAAAGGGAAACAAGGTTATAGAGGTAAAGCCAGCTATGGCAGAGCCTAACGACGGACTTCTCTGCGTTAAAGGAAAGTTTGGATATAAGTTCATAGATCACCCTGACAGACTTAGAACTCCGCTTATCAGGAAAGACGGAGTGCTTGTAGAAGCTAGCTGGGATCAGGCTTATGCACTTATAGCATCTAAGATAAAGGAAATAAAAGAGAACTACGGACCAGACTCTATGGGAGGATTCACTTCTGCTAGGTGTACAAACGAGGAGAACTACCTTTTCCAGAAGATATTCAGAGCTGGAATCGGGACAAACAATATAGACCACTGCGCACGTCTCTGACATGCTTCTACAGTTGCAGGTCTTGCAACTACACTGGGAAGCGGAGCTATGACAAATAGCATAAAAGAGATAGAGAACACTGATGTAATGTTTGTAACAGGTTCTAACACTACAGAGAATCACCCTGTAATAGCGACTTATATGAAGAGAGCCAAGAAAAAAGGCGCGAAGCTTATAGTGGCAGACCCTAGAAGAATAGAGCTAGCTGAGCTAGCTGACGTATACCTTCAGATAAAGCCTGGTACGAATATCGCACTTTCAAACGGTATGATACACGTAATCCTCAAAAACAACCTTCAAGACAAGGCCTATATAGACGAGAGAACTGAGGGCTTCGAGGACCTAGTGGAAGCTGTTGAGAAATACACTCCAGAGTACGTAGGAGAGATATGCGGAGTAGATCCAGAGGACATAGTCAAAGCTGCAAAGCTATATGCCGAAGGTGAAAAAGCAGGTATCTACTACACAATGGGTATAACTCAGCACAGAACGGGAACTCATGGAGTTATGAGTCTTTCAAACCTGGCGCTTGTGACAGGTAATATAGGAAAAGAGTCAGCTGGAATAAACCCACTTAGAGGCCAGAACAACGTTCAAGGAGCCTGTGACATGGGAGGACTCCCAGCAGATCTTCCAGGATACCAGAAGGTAATAAGACCAGAGGTTATATCCAAGTTTGAACAGTCTTGGGGAGTAAAACTTTCATCCAAGGTAGGGCTTACGCTCTCTGAGATGATGGACGAAGCGGCTCACGGCAACATCAAGATGCTGTACGTATTCGGAGAGAACCCAATGGTGTCGGACCCAGATATAAACCACGTAAAGCATGCGCTTGAGCATCTAGATTTCCTAGTAGTTCAGGACATCTTTATGACTGAGACTGCAGAGCTAGCAGACGTAGTGCTTCCAGCTGCATCTTTTGCTGAGAAAGATGGAACTTTCAGCAACACAGAGAGAAAGGTTCAAAGAATCAGAAAAGCTGTGGAGCCGATAGAGGGAACTAAGCCAGACTGGCTGATCTTCATGGAGATACTCAACAAGCTTGGAATAGAGAAGAAGTACAGACATCCTTCACAGATAATGGACGAGATAGCATCGTTGACGCCTTCTTATGCTGGAATAAACTATGACAGGATAGAGGAGAATGGCATACAGTGGCCATGTCCTACTACAAATCATCCTGGAACAAAGTACCTTCACAGCGCGGCCATGGCCAGAGGCAAGGGGCTGTTTATGCCAGTTCACCAAGTGGACAGTGCAGAGATAGTAAACGAGGAGTATCCATATCTTCTGACTACTGGAAGAGTGCTTTACCACTACCACACTAGAACTATGACAGGAAGGGTAGATGGACTTAACAAGAAGTCACCTGAATCCTATATAGAGATAGCGGCTGTAGAGGCAAGCAAGCTTGGAATAGAAGACGGCGAGATGGTGAAAGTGTCTTCAAGACGTGGGGAGATAGAGACCAAGGCCAAAGTCACAGACATAGTCGAAGACAATGTAGTGTTCATGCCTTTCCACTTCGCTAAAGGTGCAGCCAACATGCTTACAAACACTGAGAGAGACGACATCGCCAAAATACCGGAGCTCAAGGTAGCCGCTGTTAAGATTGAAAAAATAGCAAAATAGGAGCTGAGAGTATGAGTTCTAAAAACCAGAAGTACGTTCAGATCATGAAATATGCTATGCAGATGGAGCTTGACGGACATAACTTCTTTAAAGAGAAGTCAAAAGTCTTCAAGAGCCCTATAACAAAAGAGCTTTTCGAGAGGTTCGCTGAAGTAGAGATGGACCACTACGAGTATATAAAAAAGCAGCTCGAGAGATACCTCGAAACAGACGAGTTTCAACTAGACGACGAGTTTCTGAACAGAAAAGAGACTTCGATCTTTGAAGCTAGGGAAAAGGCAGACCATATAGACACCACAGTTATAGAGTCGGATGTGCCAGACTTGACTGTGCTCAGAATGGCCTATCTTATAGAGAAGGACTTTGCCGAGTTCTACAGGCACTCTGCGGAGTCATCTGAAAACCCTGAGATAAAGAAACTCTTCGAGACGCTTGCCAAATGGGAAGACGCCCATGAAGAGATATTCAAATCAGAGTATGAGAGAAAAAGAGAAGAATATATAAACCTTCCTTGGGGGGGCTAAAAATGATAAGAGTGGGAATAATAACATCTAGTGATAAAGGTTCTAGAGGTGAAAGAGAAGACTTAAGCGGAGCTGTCATAAGAGAGATAGTAGAGTCTAGAGGGTATACAGTTGAAAGACAGGTTATACTTCCAGACGAAATAGAGCTGCTTTCAGAAGAGATGATCCGCATGTCAGACGAACACAAAATAGAGCTGATACTCACAACAGGCGGAACGGGGTTTAGTCCAAGAGACATAACACCAGAGGCCACCAATAGAGTTATAGACAGACCTACTCCTGGGATACCTGAGGCTATGAGATACCATAGCCTCGGTATAACTCCTAGAGGTATGCTGTCAAGAGGAACCGCCGGGATAAGGCAGAACAGGACGCTTATAGTCAACCTTCCTGGGAGTCAGAAAGCGGTGAGAGAAATACTCGAGTATATAATAGACTCCGTGGAGCATGGAGTTGAAATAATGCTAGAGAGGACATCTGAGTGTGGGAGAAAATAAATTTGGAACAGCTGTCATCTTAGCAGGAGGAAAAAGCAGTAGGATGGGATTCAACAAGGAGTTTCTAGAGATAGACGGAGAAAGCCTTGTAAAGAAGAACATAGAAAAACTCAAGACGATTTTCAATGAGATCATAGTAGTCACAAACAATCCAGAATATTATGAAAGTTTAAATATAATAACAGTACAGGACATATACTTTCAAAAAGGACCACTCAGCGGCATTCATGCATCGCTTAAGAGGTCGAGTTCAGAGTATATATACCTGCTGGCATGTGATATGCCGGAGATAGACATCCCATTTATAAAGTGGATGATGGATATAGTGAAGAGAGAAGCTCCAGAGATATCGGTAGTCAGAAGAGACGGACGCATAGAGCCGTTCAATGGATTCTACTCTGTAGCGCTTGCAGACAGGGTTGAAGAACTGCTCAAGCATGACAAGCTGGCTATAAGAGCTCTTATGAGCGAGGCCAAAGTTGAGTTTATAGACTTACATGAGGTTCAATCAGGTAGAGATATATTTTTAAATCTAAATACCCAAGAGGACTTGCACGGCTATTTAGAGCAAAGGAGAGATACCGTCATGAAGGTAGTTTCAAAGAGAGATGTGCTTAAGATAAGATATGACGACAGCGCAGTTGAAGAAGACAGCATAATAACAGAATATCCGTTTACTGTTTTCTTGAATGGCAAGGAATTTCTGACGCTCTTGTGCACAAAGCAGTCACTGGACTATCTGCTAGTTGGATTCCTGATTTCGGAGGGCCTTATAGACGGAAAACAGGATATAGAGAAACTAGAGATAGACGAAGAAAAAGGGACTGGATATGTAGAGACAGTGAAGAAGTCCAATCTTATGGAGAAGCTATACGGCAAAAGGACGCTTACGTCTGGATGCGGTAAAGGCACAGTGTTCTACAGCGTGGTGGACTCTTTCAAGTCAAAGAAAGTGGACCAGGATTTCAAGTTGGATGTAGATTCGATGAAAGACCTTATGAGAAAGTTCAACAGGTACTCAGAGACTTTTTTGGAAACAGGTGGTGTTCACAGCTGTGCGTTATCCGATGGGGAAGATATCGCAGTCTTTGCAGACGACATAGGAAGGCATAACGCACTCGACAAGATAATAGGGGAAGCTGTTATGAAGGATATCGAGTTCGATGACAAGGTGGTCGTAACCACTGGCAGGATATCTTCGGAGATAATGATCAAGATAGCTAAAAGAGGGATACCGGCCATAGTGTCGAAGTCGGCTCCTACACAGCTTGCCATAGAGATAGCAGAGGACCTTGGCATAACGGTAGTAGGTTTTGCTAGAGGCCAGAAGATGAATATATACACAAATATAGACAGGTATATTCAGCTATAAAGCAAAAAGGAGGAATAAGGATGAAAAAGAAAAGTTTATTGGCACTTCTGATGGTTCTAATGCTTTCTATTACAGCGTTAGTTGGATGCGGAAATAGCGAGCCAGCTGAAGACACGTCGAAAGAGTCAACAGAGACTTCTTCTGATGAAAAACAGGAGCTAGGAGAGATAATACTTTCAACAACTACAAGCACTCAGGACAGCGGTCTACTAGACTACCTGCTTCCTGTATTCGAAGAGAAGACAGGGGCAACTGTAAAGACTGTAGCTGTTGGAACAGGGGCAGCGCTTGAAATGGGTCAAAACGGCGAGGCAGACGTACTACTAGTACACGCCAAGGCTGACGAAGAGAAGTTTGTGGCAGATGGATACGGTACAGAGAGACACGACGTAATGTACAACGACTTTGTGCTAGTTGGGCCAAAAGAAGATGCACTTAAGCTTAAAGAGACTTCAGGTTCTGACATACAGTCGGCGCTTAAGAACATAAGCAATTCAGGCAGCACTTTTGTATCTAGAGGAGACGACTCTGGAACTCACAAAAAAGAGCTTAAGCTTTGGGAAGAAACAGGCATATCTCCACAGGGAGAGTGGTACGTTTCAGCTGGAGCGGGAATGGCAGATGTACTGAAGATAGCTAGCGAGAAGCAGGCATACACTATAACAGACAGAGCGACTTATCTTAGCTTAAAAGACACTCTTGACCTAGATGTGCTTGTTGAAGGAGATAAGAATCTGTTCAACCAGTACGGTGTAATACCTGTAAATCCAGAGAGAGAAGACAATGCAGAGATAAATGAAGCTGGAGCGAAGGCGTTCATGGACTGGATACTTTCAGAAGAAGCTCAGAAGCTCATAGGAGAATATGGCGTAGAGGAATTCGGCGAGCCGCTGTTTGTACCTAACGCTAAATAGAATAAAAGCCCCTAGGGGCTTTTATTCTTTACATAGGATATAATAGAGAGAGGAGAGCTGAAATGGACTATATACTTATGGGAATAAAAGAGGCTATAGCGCTTCTGACAAGCTTTGACAGAGAGGTCTATTCAGTAGTCGGGAGATCTCTCCTGGTGTCTGGAATGGCCACTGTGCTGTCCTCGCTCTACTCAATACCTATAGGCCTCTACTTAGGAATAAGAGAGCTGAAGGGAAGAAGACATATTTCTAGACTTATATACACTGGAATGAGCGTGCCATCTGTAATAGTGGGGCTTATCGTGGCCATAGTGCTTGCCAGAAGGGGGCCGCTAGGAGATTTGAAGCTGATGTATACAGTAAATGCAATGATAATAGCCCAGACGGTGCTGCTGACGCCGCTTCAAGTCGGGCTTTCATACAGCTTGGCGAGAAACAGTGGAAAGAGAATAAAGAACACGGGTACAACTCTAGGAGGGGGGAACTTCGACATAGTCAAATTGATTATTTCGGAGCTGAGGCCCCAGCTTATGATAAACGTGATAACTGCTTTTTCTAGGGCTATCTCGGAAGTAGGGGCAGTTATGATAGTGGGAGGCAACATAAAGGGTTATACAAGAGTTATAACCACGTCCATAACTATGTTCAACTCAATGGGCGAGTACCCAATGGCCATAGCGCTTGGGATAGTGCTTCTAGTCCTGTCTTTCGGAGTGAACTCAGTGGTCTACAGCTACAACACGGAGGAATAGTATGGACGTATATATAGAGAATTTAAAAAAACAATTCAACAAGAGAATACTGTTTGAACTCAGGGACATGGAGTTTAAATCGGGAAGAATAAATGTGCTTATGGGGAGAAACGGGATAGGAAAGTCCACGCTTTTCAACATAATAGCAGGGCTAGACGAAGACTACGAAGGCAGCATAGCTTACGATGGCGAAGCCTTAAGCAAAGAGAAGATGCAGGACATAACGCTTGTAAGCCAAAAACCCTATATACTGAATCGATCTGTCTATGAAAATCTGGCATATCCCCTGAGACTTAGAAAATACAGCAAGCGCGAAATAGAGGAGAAAGTGGAATTCTATATAGAGAAATTGCAGCTTAAAGAGCTTAGAGATCAAAACGGACGATCTTTATCTGGAGGGGAGATGCAGAGAGTTTCTCTTGGAAGAGCACTCATATTCTCTCCAAAGCTCTTGCTGCTAGACGAATATACGGCCAGCATAGACGAGAGGTCGCTGGGTTTCATGGAAGAAATCGTACTGGAGTACAAAGAGACGGGCGCCAATATAATAATGATTACTCATAGCAAGGAGCAAGCTGAAAGGCTAGGAGACAGTCTAGTATACATGAAGGAGGGTTTATAGCATGGATTTCTTTAAAGCGGTAAGTGTGGAAGATGGACAATCGGCGATAGCTTCAAGGCTCAAAGGATACGCACTTGAGTCGGAAGAAGTCGGGATATCCGAGTGCAGAGGGAGGATACTATCAGAAGATGTAGTTTCACGTGAAAACATACCTGGATTCAACAGGTCCACAGTAGACGGATATGCAGTGGACAGCAGAGACAGCCACGGAGCGAGCAGCACTATACCCAGCATGCTTATGCTGGTGGAAGAGGTGGAGATGGGCTCAGCTCCAAGTAAAGCCATATCTAGAGGACAGACGTCTTATGTACCGACAGGAGGCATGATTCCGGAAGGTGCAGACTCTGTAGTGATGATAGAGAACGCCGAGAAGCTAGACGAAGAAAACATAATGGTATACAAGGCTGTTTCAAAGGGACAGAACGTGATACTAAAAGGCGATGACATCAGAGAAGGGGAAGTAGTGCTGCCCAAGGGGAAGCGACTGACATCCCATGACATAGGGGTGCTCGCGACCCAGGGGATTTCGAAAGTGAAGGTGCACAGAAAGCTCAGAATCTCCATAATATCCACGGGAGATGAAATAGTAGACATAGACGAGCCGTTCGAGACCGGAAAGATAAGGGATATAAATGGATATGTGCTCGCCTCTAGAGTCGAAGAGCTAGGCGGCGAAGTGGAGAGAAAGGTCATTGTGAAAGACGAGTTTGAGCTTCTAAAGAGGGAAGTGGCGGAGTCGCTGGCGAACTCAGACATAGCCATAATCTCCGGGGGTTCTTCGGTAGGTGCTAAGGACTATACGCACGACGTCATAAACTCATTTGGAGGAGAAGGCGTATTTATACACGGCGTGGCAGTGAAGCCAGGCAAGCCCACTATAGTGGGGATGGCTGGAGACAAGATGGTATTCGGACTTCCAGGGCATCCATCGTCCTCTATACTCCTGTTCAACATATTTGTAAAAGAGGCCATGAATCAGATAAACGGAACTATAGAGAAAGAGAAGTCAGCGTACTGCGTGATGGACTCCAACTTTCCTTCTTCTTCAGGCAAGAGAACTTACCAGATGGTGTCTGTGTACGAGGAAAATGGGGAGCTACGTGCTGCGCCTGTATTCGGGAAGTCTGGCATGATAACACTCCTCTCGAAGTCTGACGGGTATATAGAGATAGAGCCTCATGAAGAAGGGGTTTACAGTGGAGACAGAAGAAAAGTAAAATACTTTTAGGAGTTGAGCAAATGAAAAAGAGGAATGTGTATATAGACAATATAGAGGACGAGCTAGCTATAATCATGTACAGAGATCGCCTTCGCATAGAGAGTCAGTCGGAGTCGGTTCCCTTGGAGGAGTCTCACGGAAGGGTCACCGCTGTAGCTGTATACGCCAAGAAATCCTCCCCTCACTACAACTCTGCGGCCATGGACGGCATACTTGTAAGGTCCAAGGACACGGAAGGGGCCAGCGAGGTCAGGCCGGTAGAGCTAAAAGAGGGCGAAGACTTCGTGTATGTAAACACAGGCAATCCAATCCTAGAGGGTTTTGACTCGGTCATAATGATAGAAGATGTAATTGAATGCGGAGACGGAAGAGTCAAGATAAACAAGTCAAGTCATCCGTGGCAGTATATAAGGAATATAGGGGAAGATATAGTCGTGACAGAGATGATAATACCATCTAATCACGAGATAAGGGCAATAGACCTGGGGGCCCTGGCAGCCGGGGGGATAGAAGAAATTGAAGTGTACAAGAAGCCTGTAGTGGGCATAGTCCCAACTGGGAGCGAGATAGTCAAGTCTGCGACTACAGACATAGAAGGCGAGATAACGGACTCGAATTCGCTAATGTTTGCAGGCCTGGTCAGAGAGTACGGCGGCGAGCCGCACAGGATAGACCCTGTAAGAGACGAGTACGAGCTCTTGAAGGAAAAGATATCGACAGAGGTAGATAGAAGCGATATACTTATTATAAATGCAGGGTCCTCGGCAGGCACTAAAGACTACACAAAGTCGATAATAGAAGAGCTTGGGGAAGTCGTGGTGCATGGAATCGCAGTGAAGCCAGGGAAGCCTACAATACTTGGGATAATACGAAACAAGGCCGTAGTGGGTCTGCCAGGCTACCCGGTGTCTTCCTATATAGCCTTTGAGACTTTTGTAAAGCCCATACTGCTTGACTACTCGGGAAAGAGGAAGAAGCCAAGTCAAGTCGAGGCGATTCTCTCCAAGAGGGTCTACTCTTCACTCAAGCACAAAGAGCTTATAAGAGTGAGTTTAGGTGTTGTAAACGGAAAGCTGATAGCCACGCCTATATCGGGTGGGGCCGGAGCTACCATGAGCCTTGTAAAGGCAGACGGAATAGGAATAGTGCCGAGAGAAGTGGAAGGCATAGAATCGGGAGACAAGATAAGCGTACAGCTGCTTAAGCCATACGATGAAATAGAGGACACGCTGGTGTCTATAGGGAGCCATGACATGGTGATGGACATATTGGGAGATATGATGAGAGTATCTTCAGCCCATACAGGAAGCTTAGGTGGGATAATCTCGATGAAAAAGAAAGAGTCGCATGTGGCGCCAATTCACCTCCTAGATGAAAGTACAGGGGAATACAATATTTCCTACGTAAAAAAATACTTCCCAGGAGGAGGCATGAGCCTTATTAAGGGAGTGCAGCGTGTACAGGGCTTTATAGTTCCAAAGGGAAACCCAAAGCAGATACAGTCGGTTAAAGACCTCTCAAGAGGAGACATAGTCTTTGTAAACAGGCAGAGAGGGTCTGGAACCAGGATACTCCTTGACTACCATATATCAAGAGAAGGTGTAGACACGGAAGCTATAGATGGCTATGACCTTGAGTACAACACGCATATGGACATAGCCCAGGCTGTAAAATCAGGAAATGCTGATGTGGGGCTCGGGATAGCCTCTGCTGCATATGCGCTTGGGCTTGACTTTGTGGAGCTGGCAGACGAAGAGTACGACTTTTTAGTATATACAGACAGCTTGAAAGAAGCTGAGATTGAAAAGTTTATAGAGATACTGCGCTCAGAGGAGTTCAAAAAGAGAGTTGCGGAAATTCCAGGATATAAAACAGACAGAGCAGGAGAAGTAGTAGAAGTCAACTAATACGAGAAAAGGTGAGAAGATGAAGGATTCATTTGGAAGAGATATAAACTATCTCAGAATATCTATAACGGATTTGTGCAATTTGAGGTGCAGATACTGCATGCCTGCCTCCGGGATAGAAAAAGTGGAGCATGAAGACATACTTTCATTTGAAGAATTCCACAGGATAGCTGAAATAGCTGCCGAGCTTGGAGTGAAGAAAGTGAGAGTTACAGGCGGAGAGCCGCTGGTCAAGAAGGACTTGGTCAAGTTTATAGAGAGCCTTTCATCCATAGAGGGCATAGAGGAGATAGCCCTTACAACTAACGGCATAATGCTTGAAGACTATGCAGAGGATCTTAAAAAGGCGGGACTTACAAGAGTCAACATAAGCCTGGACACACTTGACTCTGAAAAATACAGAGAGATAACGAGAGTTGGAGACTTGGAGAAAGTAAAGCGAGGCATAGAAAAAGCCAAGCAGGTGGGTCTAACTCCTGTAAAGCTGAACGTAGTGCTTATAGGTGGCTTCAACGTGGAGGAAATTCCGGACTTTGTGGAGCTAACCAGAAACGACGACATAGATGTAAGGTTTATAGAGCTTATGCCTATAGGTGAAGCGCTGAAGATGAAAGACGCACACTCTGTGAGCGCAGATATAATACTGGAGAGCGTCCCAGAGCTATATCCTGTGGAGAGAGAGGATGTATCTTCGCCGGCGAAGTACTACAAGCTTCCGGGAGGAAAGGGTAAGGTAGGCATAATAGAGCCCATAACATGCAAGTTCTGCAGTGACTGCAACAGGATAAGGCTGACGTCTAAAGGCAAGATAAAGCTCTGCCTCCACTCAGACGAGGAGATAGATCTAAAGCCGTATCTAGATGACAGGAAGAAGCTAAGAGAGGTGCTGGAAGAGAGCATAGGGCGAAAGCCGGAAGAGCACCATCTAGAGGATGGACAGTATGTGGAAAAGAGCATGTCCAAGATAGGAGGGTAAAGATGGAATTTACACATTTCAACAGCGAGGGAAGAGCCCGCATGGTAGAGGTTACAGATAAAGACGAGACAAAGAGGGTGGCCATAGCGGAGGGCTTTATAAGCATGAACCAGGAGACTCTGGAAAAGCTGAACGAAGGCAAGATAAAGAAAGGCGATGTGCTCTCGGTAGCGCAGGTAGCTGGAATAATGGGAGTGAAAAAAACAAGTGACCTTATTCCCATGTGCCACAATATATTTCTTACAGGTGCTGATATAAAATTCCAAGTCAAGGAAAACGGAGTCTATATAGTGTCTGAAGTCAAGACTGTGGGAAAGACAGGAGTTGAAATCGAGGCTCTTACAGGAGTGTCTGTAGCGGCACTCACCATATACGACATGTGCAAGAGCGTAGACAAGGGAATGACTATAGAGTACGTGAGGCTTTTGAAAAAGACAGGCGGCAAATCAGGAGATTTCACAAGAGAGTAGATTTTTAAATAAGAGGAGGAATCAGTCTTGGCTAGAGTATTGGATATAAACAGAAGCGACAAGAAGGGAATAGCAAAAGAGCCTATAGGTGAAGGGATATTTGTAGAGGATTTCGGGCTGGAGAATGATGCCCATGCAGGGAAATGGCATAGGCAGGTAAGTTTACTCGCCATAGAGAGCTACCACAGGATGGAGGAGATGGGGATAAAGGATCTTCCGATAGGGGCCTTTGGTGAGAACATAACAACGGAAGGTGTAGAGCTTCACAAGCTTCCAGTGGGCACAGTGCTCAGGATAGGAGAGACTGTTCAGGAAGTTACGCAGATCGGGAAAGAGTGCCATACTATGTGCAATATAGGCAGGACTGTAGGGAAATGTGTAATGCCTAACGAAGGAATCTTCACAAGAGTTTTAGTAGGCGGGAAAATAAGAAAAGACGACACTATAGAGGTAGAGCTTCCTGAATAGGGGGCTCTATTTAATATCGATGGGACTTTAGTCTAGTACTATGTATGCAGTTATGGTATTATTATATCGATAAAAGCATCTAAATAGTGAAATTTGACTTTGGGGGATTAAGATGAGCAAATTACAGATGAAAGTGCTGATCGGACTTTTGCTGGCTCTTTCAATGACATCTTTTGAGCTCTACTCTCAGATAAAAAACGGCTATGAGATTAAAAAAAGAGTGGAGGCAGAAGAGGGTTCAGCAAAGCCAAGCGATAAAAAAGAGGGGGACAAGATCGAGCTGGGGATTATACTGACACTGAGCGGAGTTACTTCAGCTAAAGACAATGGAGCGTTGCTAGGGGCAGAGCTTGCAGTTGAAAAGCTGAACTCAGAGGGGGGAGCGCTGGGAAAGGACTTCAGTATCGTGACTTTCGACAACAGGGGGACTCAGCTTGGATCTAGAGACGCAGCAAAAAAAGCAGTAGAGCGAAAAGTCGCTGGTGTCATTGGGCCAGAGAGGAGTTCATACGCTCTTTCGGCAGCGCCTGTGCTTCAGGAAAACAAGATTCCAACCATAACCCACTTGGCTACACACAAGGACGTTACAAGGATAGGGGATTACATATTCAGGGCATGCTATACAGACGAATACCAAGGAGCAGAGCTTGCAAAGCATGCGATAGACACCATGGGAACGAGCAAAGCAGTAGTGCTCAGAATGGTGGATGAAGACTACAGCCTGGAACTCTCGAGATATTTTAAAGATAATTACGAAGCGCTCGGAGGTGAAGTAGTCTGGGTAGGAGATTACAAGTCGAAGGACATAGAGTACTCGGATATTGTCTTAAAGGCAAAAGAGGCTAAGCCGGACCTGATTTTCATTGCTGGATATACAAAAGACGTAGGGCTTATAGTCAGAAAAGCTAGGGACTTAGAGCTCGACGCAAGGTTTTTAAGCGGAGACGGAATTGAGAGTACTGCATATAACTTTGGGGGACCAGCAGTAAATGGACTTAGGTCTGCAACCCATTGGCATGAAGATGTGGATTCAAAGGAGAGCAGAGAGTTCAAGGCCAAGTATGTTCAAGAGTTCAAAAAATCCGCAGTGGATGGAGAATCTGTGGCGCTTTCATACGATGCCACCATGATAATTGGAGAAGCCATAAGGCGGTCAAAGTCCCTAGACGGAGAAGCTGTGAAGAGAGAGATCAGCAGCACAGACAACTTCAAAGGAGTAACTGGAGTATACAGTTTCAACCAAAACGGAGATCCATTAGGGAAAAAGATGATAATAACAGAGTTTAAAAACGGAAAAAGAGAAGTAGTAAAATAATGGAGATATAGAAAGAGGGGTATAAGTGAAGAAAACTTTAAGCAACAGGATAAATAGTTTAATTATAATCATAAGCATTTTGCTTGCTACTATATTTTTCGTGCTTATACTCAATCTAAACGGATATTCGCAGAAGAGGGAGCTAAGTCAAATAAACTATTTTCTAGATACCTTGCTAGAACAGAAGAAAGAGGTCCTGGCAAACGAGATATTTTCAGGACAAGACGAGGCTATTGAATCTACGATAGAGGAATTCACCGCAAACGAGGGAATACTGCTAGGAGAGGTCTACTCTATAAACAGAGAGAAGCTCTCGTTTTCCGGGGAGGACTTCAACCAGGATAAGACGATAGATCCAAATGAGCTGAAGAGAGAAGCCAGCTTCAAGCTTGATAGCATAGATGGAAGAGAGCTTGCAGTATATACGTCCGGCATAGTGCTGGGAGAGGAAAACTTTGGCTATATAAGGCTTTACTACGACGTAGCCCCACTGAAAGAGTACAGCAGGCACACTACGGGCATAATCCTTCTTCTGCTCGCCATAAAGACTTTGGTGCTTATACTTATACTGAACATACGCTTGAATGAAATTGTAGTAAACCCGATAAAGAAGCTAGAGCAAGATATGAGCAGCATAAGCGACGGTAAATTTGAAGTGGGGAGAGAGGAATCTCAGATACTAGAGATAGAGCATATGAGGAGCGCTTTCAACCACATGGCTCAGAGCCTTAAACAAACACAGGAAAATCTGGAGAGCTTGGTTAACTTGAGAACGAAAGAGCTTACAGAGAGCAAGCGAATGCTAAGTGTGGTCATAGACACTATCCCCACTCCTGTATTCTACAAAGACAGCTCTGGGAAATACCTTGGATGTAATTCGGCCTTTGCAGAGCTTCTGGGCAAGTCGAAAGAAGAGATAGTTGGAAAGACGATCTTCGACTTGATGGAAGAGTCATATGCGGTTCCTGTCTTCGAGAAAGAGAGGCAGATACTCGCAAGCCCTAAATCTCAGAGTTACGAGGGAGTTTTCAACACCATATACGGGGTTAAAGACGTGATTGTGAACAAGGCCTCTATAGTTTCAGACTCAGGAGAGGTAGAGGGTCTTGTGGCTGTGATGTCGGATATAACGTACAGAAAAGAAATGGAGAGAGAGATGAAGTATGACGCCAAGTTCCAAGAGCTTATAGCGGATATCTCGGCGGACTTCATAAGCGTAGACGGTAAGAACATAGATGAAAAGATACGATCTATGTTGAAAGCTGTGAGTGAGTTTTTTGGATCAGAGAGAACATACATCTGTAGAAAAGCGGAGAGCGATATATATATTGACACGCTGGACTGGTGTGGGGACAGAGCACCGCATGCTCACCGAGAAAAGATGGATGAGAGCGAATGTCCATGTTTTAGGGATATAGCGAAAGACCGCAGTATAATAGTTATAAACAGTCTAGAGGAATTGCCTGAAGAAGCCAAGTCAGAGCGCGAATTCCTGACGAAATTTCAAATGAAGTCGTTTATGGGCGTGCCCATAGCTCCAGGAGGCAATGTGGAAGGGCTTCTAGGTCTTGCAATGATGTGTTCAGAGAGGAGATGGAGCTCCAAGGAGGCATCTCTTTTAAAAGTAATAGCGAATGTGTTTACAGATGCACTTGAAAAGAAGGACATAGAGGACAAGCTTAAAAAGTCGAACAAAGAGCTGAAGAGACTCTCAGAGACAGACAGGCTTACCCAGCTATACAACAGGCTGAAGACGGACGAGGTGCTGGAGTATGAAATAGTGAAGTCATCTAGAAACAGGATACCTTTCTCGGTAATACTGTTTGACATAGATAATTTCAAGGAAATAAACGACACATATGGGCACAGTGCTGGAGATAATGCGCTTCTAGAGCTTTCAAAGATTATAAGAGATGGACTGAGAAAGACAGACACACTTGGAAGATGGGGAGGAGAGGAGTTTATAGTCATATGTCCTGACACTGGGCTGGACGGTGCAATCTCAGCGGCAGAGAAGATAAGAATGGCCGTAGAAAGCCATAAGTTCGAGAAGGTGGATAAAGTCACATGCAGCTTCGGAGTGACAGAGTTCGAGATGCCAGACACGAAGAATACCATAGTGGCAAGGGCCGACGCGGCTCTATATAAAGCCAAGCGGAACGGCAGAAACAGAGTGGAATTTAAATAGAGTCCCTGGATATCCAGGGACTCTATTATTTTAGGCTATTCAGCCCATATTCGTTTAACTTGTTGTAAAGGTTCCGCTCGCTGATGGAGAGGACTTTGGCTGTGCTTCGTTTGTTTCGGCCACAGTACTCGTATGTGGCAACGATATACTCCTTCACGACTTCGTCGAGTGTTTTTCCAAGAGATACAGGAATCCAGTCGTTGCTTTTTTTAAGGTCCAGCCCCTCTAGGATACGGCCTGGAAGGTCGGAGACTGTTATTATATCCGAGGAAGACAGAGCTACAGCCCGCTCCACTATGTTTTCAAGCTCCCTCACATTGCCAGGATATTCGTAGTTTTCGAGTATGGCTATGGCTTCGGAAGACATTCCATTTATATGTTTTTTAAACTTCTCGCCGTACTTCTTTATAAAAAAGGATGAAAGTAGAGGGATATCCTCTTTTCTGTCCCTCAGAGGAGGGACTTCTATGCTGACTACGTTAAGCCTGAAAAACAGGTCTTCTCTGAAAGCGCCGCTTTCTACAAGCTCAGAGAGATCTCTGTTCGTGGCAGCTATAAGCCTAAAGTCGACAGGGATAGAGACCTCGCTTCCAAGAGGAGTGACTTTCTTTTCTTGAATTACCCTCAGAAGCTTGGCCTGAAGACTTATATCCATCTCCCCGATTTCGTCTAGAAACAAGGTGCCACCATTAGCCAGAGCTATCTTCCCGTTGTACTTGTGCTCAGCTCCTGTGAAGGCGCCTCTTTCGTATCCGAAAAGCTCCGACTCGAGCAGGTTGTTGGGAATAGCCGCGCAGTTTATTATCTCTAAAGGGCTAGAGCATCTCTTGCTGGAGTAGTGTATCCCCTTGGCTACCAAGTCTTTCCCAGTTCCGCTTTCACCTGTGATCAGCACGTTGATGTCCAGGTCTTTTATTTTTTCTATCATGCTGAAAACTTCATCCATTTTTTTGCTGGCAGCCACTATTTTAAAAGGCTGGTCAGGAGTTTCGATTTTTTGCTTTAAAGACTCGACTTCATAAGACAGGCTTCTGTAGTCGAGGGCCTTTTTTATCAGAATCTTCAGCCCTGTTATGTCGAGGGGCTTTGTTATATAGTAATAAGCTCCCATCTGAATAGACTTAACGGAGGAGTCTATAGTTCCATGGGCAGTCATGGCTATAACCATGACTTCTGGAAAATCCCTCTTTATGGACTTGAGTACGTCAAGCCCATCGTATTCCCCCAGGTACTGATCTAGAAGCACCAGGTCTATGCTTTTAGACTTAAGTAGGCTTAGACCTTCAGGAACAGTTGGCGAGGTGTATATGTTGAAGCTGTCCTCTAGCGCTAGCTCTAGAGCTGTCAAAATCGAAGGTTCATCGTCTATTACCAATATACTGTTCAAATTTAATCCCCCTTGCTTTTTTTCGGAAAAGACAGCCTGACTGTGGTGCCTTTTCCTAATTCGGTTTCTATATCTATGCTGCCGGAATTCTCGCTTACCAAGTTCTTGGTTATCGGAAGCCCAATGCCATGGCCACATTTTTTGGAAGTGTAGAATGGATCGAATATCTTGGGAAGAACTCGCTCCTCTATTCCATGACCACTGTCCTCTATGGAGATGTAAACTCTGTCTACAGTTTCGCTTGCAGAAATCGCTATTGAGCCACTGTCTTCAATCGCGTCTACGCTGTTTAGAAGTATGTTCAAGAGTATCTGCTTGAGTTGCGACGGATCGGCCCAGAATACTATTTCCTTGAAGTTCTTTGAAATAGCTATCTGCCTTTTCTTGAAATACGGCTTTGCCAAGAGAAGCACAGATTCGACTACATCGCTCAAGGCGACTTCAATCGGATTCGAGCTAGATGGCTTGGAGTAGTCAAGCAGAACAGAGGTAAGCTCGTTTAATCTGTTTATTTCGGATGGAACTATCTTGGAGAACTTGCTTAGAAAATCGCTATCTTCACCTTTGAGAGGCACCATGTCTACAAACATCTTTATAGAGGTTAGAGGATTCCTTATTTCGTGAGCTATAGCGGCTGAGAGAACTCCAAGCGACTGCATTTTGTCGGAGTGAGCTATAATCCTGTTCAAATTTCGCTCCTCAGTTAAGTCAAACAGGCAGAACAAGAGCCCATCGGACTGATTTTTATCCGAGATTGGAAGCAGCTTGTAGACCAAGACTTTTTCAGAGCCAGATTCAGTCTTAAGCAGTATTTCCTCTTCGATAGGGCTCTCGAGCACGGAAGTCTTTACCGAAGAAAAGTCTTTACCATGGAATAGCGGTATTTCGCTGAATGAATCGCCTTTAGAGATCTCAAGTCCAAGCGATTTTTTTGCGAACTCATTTATACTTGTTATTCTGCCGTGTGCATCGAAAGCTATTATGCCGGTAGCTACATTTTCTATGATTTTGCCCTTCAGCCTGTTTTCCTTGGCAAGGTCTAATTTGCCAGCCCGAAGCTGTTCAGTTCGCTTGCAGACTTCCCGCTTTAGAATTCTGTTCAACTTTATGGTCAAGAGCATAAAGGCACATACAGCAAGCAGAAAAGCGATGGCCAAGTAGAACAGGTTCTTCCACTTTCCTATGTCTGCAATCTCCTCACCGAACCACTTCTTGTATATCTTATGGTATGTTCCATTGCTCTTTATCTTGGAGATGCCCCTGTTTATGAGCTTGAGCGTTTCTTCATCTCCCTTTGACACGGCAAAAGCATAGGGACTGGTTTTCATAACCTCCCCAGATATTTTTATCTTGTCGAAGTACTTGTTTTTCTGTATAAAGTACAAGCCTGTGAGCCGGTCGCCTACAAATGCTTCCACTTTTCCATCTAAAAGGGCCTCGATACCCTCGTTCTGAGACTTGAACTTATGAAGAGAGATGCCTTCTATAAGAGATACGCTTTCGTAGGCTATGTCATCTTCTTGTATCGCCACGTCAAGACCGTTTAAGTCATCGAGTTCCTTTATAAACTGGTTGTCAGAGCGTACAAATATAACTTGGGAGTTCTCAAGGAACTCTTCCGAAAAGTCGAGGTACTCCATTCTAGATTCGGACTGTAGAGCTCCCTGAAGAGCGTCTAGCTCGCCGTTTCGCAGCTTTTCCATTGCGATATTCCACTCCAGAGGCTCAAGCGAGATGTCTATCCCAAGCTCTAGAGAGATTGCATTTGTTATGTCTACATTGAAGCCCTTGTAAACACCGTTTTCATCTAGATACTCGTAGGGTGGATAGTACAGATCGCCTCCTATTTTAAGGGACAGAGGTTCTGAGTAGACAGTGTTAAAAGAAAGCACAAAGGCTATAAAGACAAAAATTACGATTTTTTTCAAATTAACCTCCTGTTGGTTCTGACTTTACAATTTATATAGATAATGATACCGCAACTTGGCTTAAGACTCAAACTATTGAAGTCAATTTATACTAGAATACATAATATGATTATAAAAGGGTATAAATATAAAATAGAGCTTAAATTTAAAATAGGGGAGAAAGCCATGAGCGAAAAGAAAAGGTCCATAAGGAGAGAGGTTTTTTACTGGGGCTTGCTGCTCTTTTTTTTCATAATGGTGCTTTTTACAGCTATACTTATAAAGCCACGGTTTGACAGAGATATAGCTGACGCCAGAGGTTCGATAGAGCGTGAAAACAGCAGAATAAATGGATACATGGAGTCTATGTTTGAAGAGACGGACGCAGTTCTTGAAGAGCTTGCAGGAAACAGAACTGTAATAGATGTGATAGACGGAGGCGAGCCGAGCAAGAGCGAAGCCCTGGAACTGTACGACATGGTCAAGCATATGTATAAAAATGTAACACACGTCTTCTCTGGCTACAGAGATGGGACTATGATCATAGGAGGATATGAGCTGAAAGAGGGGTTTGACCCACGGGTGAGACCATGGTATAAAGCTGCATCACAGGAAAAGGACAGAAGCGTCAGGATTTCCTATACAGATTCAAATTCAGGGGAATGGCTTTTCTCGACTTCAAGGGCGATTTTAGATGAATCAGGGGAAGTCTTAGGAGTAATAGGCATGGATATCTCTAACGAGAGACTTTCCGAAACTTTAAAATCTTCGTACAAGTACGAAACTCAGAGAAGCTATATAATAAACGACAAGAGGATAATAATGGTCAATGGAAAGAACCGATTCCTAGGAGAAGATCTAGTCAGTGTCGTAGGTGGGCTTAGACCAGAAGATATAAGCGGAGATGAAGGGGAATTCGACTACGAGCTAGAGGGCAAGGAGTACTGGGCCCATTACAGAAGGATAGACGGAACAAACTTCTACTCTGTAACGGCTATAGACTCTGAGGAAGTGCTCTGCCCTATACTGGAAACTGCCGGTGTGACGGCCATCACGATAACTCTCTGTGCAATAGCTGTAGGGCTGCTTCAAAACAGGTTGCTCAAGAAGAGGTTTGTAGACCCATTTATGGAGCTCAGCGAGAGGATCCGAAATATAGCGGAAGAAAAAGAGGAGACTGGCCTCTTCTACAAGTTTAAAAATAGAGAGCTGATAGAAGCTGCAAACGACATTGAAAGGATAGCCAGAAAGTCCATAGAGGACAAAGAGAGACTCCTTAGGGCTTCAGAAGACAAGTACAGAAAGCTAGTTGAGAACTTAAGCAGAGATTACTTTATATATATATTAGACAAAGAAGGCAGGCTCAACTACGTCAGTCCTTCGGTGAAAGAAATGCTAGGCTACACAGAAGAAGAGCTTCTGGGTGGAAACATAGATTTCAAGGGAGGTCAAAAGATAGAAAAAATAGAAGTAGAGGAAGACTGTACAGACACGGACTCAACCGTATACGAGCTGGAAGTTTCGCGTAAAGACGGAAGAAAAAGATATATAGAGGTGACAGAAATTCTCCTAAAGAACGAGCTGGGAGAGACTTATGGAACAGAAGGCATAGCGAAAGACATAACAGATATGAAGGAAAGGCAGAGGAAGATAGAGTTCTTGAGCTTCTACGATGCCATGACAGGGCTATACAACAGAAGGTTTTTTGAAGAAGAACTCAAAAGGCTGGACTCGGAGCGCAACTACCCTCTGACACTTCTCTATGCAGATATAAACGGGCTGAAGCTGGCCAACGATATATTTGGACATACTGTGGGTGATGAGCTGATATCCAGAGTTGCAGAGAATATAAAGAGGGAGTGCAGGAAGGACGACATAATATCCAGGATGGGTGGCGATGAATTTGCCATAATCCTGCCCAAGACAGAGGAAAGTGAAGTGTCTAATATAGTTGACAGAATAAAAGCTGGATTAAGCGAAGAGCGCGTGGAAGAGCTCGTGGTTTCTGTTTCTTTCGGCTGGGCTACAAAGAACAAGTCTGGAGTTCCCATGGAAGATGTGCTTAAGAAGGCCGACGAGCTTATGTACAAGAAGAAGCTCTACGAAAGCCCTGAGATGAGGAAGAAGACTGTGGAGCGCATAGTCCAAAGGGCGGAGAGCATTGGGATAGTTAAGAAAAAACTGGGAGAAAGCGAGATAAAGCTACTTGAAAAGCTGGGAAGCGATATGGAGCTTGGAGATAAAGAGAGACAAACCCTAGAAAAAGCATATAGATTTAGGAATATAGGCGAGATAGCCCTCGACTTAGAGGTGCTTAAGAAGATAGGAAAGCTTACAGACGAGGAGTGGAAGTCTGTGAAAAGACATCCTGAACTGGGGTACAGGATACTCTCCTCTACTCCTGAATATTCAGACATAGCAGACTATGTTCTAAACCATCATGAAAGATGGGATGGCAGAGGTTATCCAAAGGGGAAATCAGGGCAGGACATACCTATGATATCTAGGATAATCTACGTAGTAGAGGCATATATAGCTATGACAGAGGAGAAGCACTACAACGGGGGGATTAAAAGCAGAGATGAGGTCATGGAAGAGCTAGATAAAAATGCAGGAACTCAATTTGACCCTGAAATACTGAAGCAGCTCTCAAACTAGACAGGGGGAAGGTTTAGAGACCTTCCCCGGTCTGAAAAATATTATGAATAATATACATAGACTTTGTGAAGAGAATATGTTAGACTATCCTTGACAATGAGGATTTCAATTTTAAAATTATTACATAAATCAAGGAGGAATAAAGATGTTATTAGTAGATAAGACAGTAAAAGATTTTGTTGCACAAGTAGCTAGTAATGAACCAGCACCAGGAGGCGGAAGCGTTGCAGCTCTAGGAGCTTCACTAGGAGCGGCTCTTACTTCAATGGTTGGAGAGCTTACAATAGGAAAGAAGAAGTACGAGGCTCTAACTGACGAGCAAAAAGCTATAGTAGACGGAAACCTAGCAGCTACTAAGCCACTTATAGAGAAGCTAAACGATCTTATAGATGCAGACACTAACGCATTCAACGATTTCATGGCAGCTATGAAAATGCCAAAAGAGACTGACGAAGAAAAAGCAGCTAGAAAAGAGGCTATGCAAGCTGGAATAAAGAAAGCTATAGAAGTACCTCTAGACGCTACAAAAACTGCTCTAGAAGTTCTTAAGCTTCAAAAAGGTCTTGCACTTTACGGAAACCAAAACGCTATAACTGACGCAGGAGTTGGAGCACTTCTAGCTTGCGCAGGAGTTGAGGGAGCAGCTTTCAACGTGCTTATAAACCTTGGAGACGTAGACGACGCAGCTTACGTTTCAGAGAAGAGAGCAGAGTGTGCTAAGCTTGTTGAAGAGGCTAAAGCTCTTAGAGACGAGACTGTTAAAATAGTATACGCAGCACTAGTTTAATAGATTAATACAAAAGCAAAAAGACATCGGAGAATTCTCCGATGTCTTTTTATTTTCTAGTCTTTAGCACCTATTTTTCTGATAAAATAGAACAGAAACAAAAATCCTAATTGTTAGGGGTAGATTTTATGGCAAGACAAAACGGTATAACAGTAGAAGAGTCCCTAAAGATGGACTGCATGAAGAACAGCAAGCTTATAGCAGGCAGTAAAGGCATGAGCAATATAATCTCAAATGTAAATGTCATGGCCGACCCGGATATAATGAGCTGGGTTGGAGGAGGAGAGTTTCTGCTTACAACAGGATATTCGCTGAACAAAGTCAGCACAGAAGAGCAGGTAAAGCTGATAATGGAAGCCAAAAAACAGGGACTAGCAGGACTCGGAGTCAAGATAAAGCCTTATCTAGAAGCTATGCCTAGAGAGGTAATAGGCTTAGCCGATGAAATAGGATTTCCTATAATAGAGATAGATCAGGAGATATCGCTATCTGACATAATGACGCCTATAGTAAACGAGATTTTCAACAAGCAGTCCTACCTTCTGAAGAAAATAGAGAAGATATACGAACAGTTTATGGATGCTATGCTCAATAGACTGGACATAGTCGATATAACAGAACTCACCAGTGTAAATATAAAGAACCCTGTTATGCTTAAACTTGAATTCCCGAACAAGATAATAGAGAAGTTTGAAGACTTGGACTCCAAGCTAAAGGAAGATATAAAGCATAATGCAGAAAAGTTCTATCAGGCTTCAGACAAAAACACCGAGAGAAAGATATATGAGACGGCAGAAATAATAAACGGCAAATATATAGATAGACTTATAATCCCGATAATAGCAAAAGACAGCGTCTATGGACATATAATGGCCTGGGGCGTAAACTCTTCTCTAGGCGGATATGAGATGAGTGTGCTTGAAATCGCGTCTACTACAATAGCCCTAGAAGTTCTAAAAGCCATCTCTGTAAGAGAAGTGGAAAACAGGTACAAGTCGGAGTTTATAGAGGATTTAATTTCCCTAGATGAAAAGCGGAAAGAGAAGGCTATTGAGAGACTGTCGTTCTTTAACTTAAAAGAAGACGAAAACTACATGGCCATAAGCATAAAGCTCAAGATGAAAGACGAAGAGAACAGCATAGACATGGCTTCGATACAGCAGTACGTGTCAAAAATATATGAGCAGATAGAGAGAAAGCTGGACAACTACAAGCTTAAAGGCATCATAGGAAGCAAGATAGAAAAGATAATAATACTGCTTTCTTATGCAGACAACGAGGGAGAGAAAGAGGTTCTAGATTTTATGTCCAAGGTGGAGTCGTTGACACTAAAGTATGATGAATTGGATATAAAGATTGGAGTTGGAAGGGTATACTCTGGGATAGAGAGCTTCAACAACAGCTATGTAGATTCAGTAAAAGCTATAAATACAGGGAAAATACTAAACGAAAATACAGTCACCCAGTTTGACGAGCTCGGAATATACAAAATTCTCTGCCAAGACCATCTCGAAGATGAGCTTGCCAGGTTTTACGAAACCACTTTAAAGGTGTTAGATGACTATGACAAGAAAAAGTCTACTGAGCTTGTAAAAACACTGGAAGCTTACTTTGAAAGTAACGGAAATTTAAAAAAGATGTCAGACAATCTATTTACTCACTACAATACGATACTCTACAGAGTTCAGAGAATAAAAGAGATAACCAACATGGATCTAGAAGATTCAAATGACAGACTTAACTTAGAGGTTTCACTTAAAATAAAGAAAATACTGGGACTCTAGTCCGACATGAGTACAGCAGCTGAAGAAATATCTCTTAAGCGTAAAGTCATGGGAGTCACAATCCCTACAGTGAATATTTAAGAAAACATACCATAATTGAAAGCAAGAAAATAGAATTATATAAAATCACTTAACTTGTAGGGAGTGCACAACTGAATGGTTTATATGAAAAACGATTTCATATACAAAAAAATTATAGAATTGAATTTACTACATTGGCATTTTCAAGCTATATGCACAGGCTAGGACTTTAAATTCAATGGATTTAATGATATAATGCGAGTGTGAGATATTAAAAAATGTGTATACAAAATGTAAGGCGACCGAATGGTGGATAAATATGTAAAAAGACGAGCCTGAAACGAAAGTTTTTGTGTACATATTACAAAGCGCGCAAAAGGCGGCATATGGTATTATATGATTAAGAAGAGTTATAAAAAAATGTTTGCAAACATGTTTTAAAGGTAAGTATCTAATGAGCAGAAAGCTACATACAAAACGAGGAGGAACAATAAATGGCAGATCAAAAGAAGTATATCCTAGCTGTACCTAACTTCAGTGATGGAAGAAGAGAAGACGTTATAGAAGCTGTAACAGGAGAACTAAAAGGAATCGAAGGAGTTAAGCTTGTAAGCGT